>JABAHL010000009.1:0-89907 GCA_019353055.1 Faucicola osloensis | reverse complement strand
TGCCAGTAGGCAATGGCGCGCTTTCTTAGGTCTTGGTCGTATAGGTTCGGCATGGCACTATCTATCTATGAAAATTTAAATTGTGTTCATTATAATATAGGTTTAACTATATAATCAACTAAATTAAGACCTAAACTGCTTTATTAAAGCCATTTTCTCGTTGTTTTTGTCAAAAAATATATTTAGGTCGAATTTACTATTTTACATAAAATAAATTGTGCGAAGTTAAAAATTCAGTAAATAAACGTTTTTTCGAATGTTTTCAAAATGACTTACGAGCTAGGAACGTTTTATATAATTAAATTCTAATTTGTATAACCAAATCCTTTTTATACCTTTGGATGTCTCTTTTGCATATTCTTTGCAAACTGGCAACAAGATAGATATATCTCTATTAGCTTCTTCTACAATCCAAAAAATAGCAAAACCTAAGACTTGAGCTTTAGTAGAGAGTGGAGACAGATAAACATTTTCCTCCTTATCAATATCTTTTAAAATTTCAGTCAAAATTTGTGCTGTAGCAAAAGGGTTATTAGCAGGAGCAAATCTACGTTGTACAATCCAGTCATTATTTTCAGTTACTGCACCTATTTTTGAAGCTCTGATTGCACTTTGTTGATACATATCAGGGCTAAGTGATGGGAAGGAGAAAATTGGATGAAGACTTGCATCCTCCTTAAAAGTCGTAACTTGGCTTATAGCTTTATGGTCATAACCAATATTAATAATCAAGTGGTCTTTTGAAGTTATCTCACTGTCAATAGCAGTTCCTTGGACTGGAGAAACTAGATCTTCCATTTTTGTGGCAAACTCTGTATTTTCATCCTTTTCATAGTGAATAGGCTCAGAATACAGTATGTCAACACTTCTGATACCTCTTTTAAATAAAGATATTATTAGAAATATTAGAACATGCCGCATAAATCCAGTGATATCGAGGCAAATCTTTTTATTATTAATATCCCCAATCATTTGAAATATTTCATCTACTTGAAGACTTTCTTGACTAGCTGTTGGTTTGATACATTCTCCCTCATGGGGAAGCTCCTCATGACCGTAAGAATATTCAGGATGAATAATCCAATATTTATGAGTAGCGTTCACTGCATTAAAAACGTCATTAACTCTTTGACTTGAATTAAAGGCTGAAATAAAAATATCATAAAACTCAAAAGAATCCTTAGATATTTTAGAATTGTTTAAGGGAATTTCTCTTATTTCAAGAATTGAATAATTAGGCATATTTTATGACCTAAGATTGTAGAAATAAATTTAGTTGAGGACTTGTGGATGATTCATCAAAAGAGTCCTTTTCAATAGAAGCACTATTTCTAACTTTTCTTGAATTATTTTTAATCTTTAATTTATTCCATTTGGCATTAGTTTCACTGAGTAAACGATCAAAATCACCCTTTTCCGGAACAAATATTGCTTCTACCATATTAACATTTAAACTCAAATCTCCTCTTCTAGAAATTGGTAATTCCCATCGTGGTGAGAGCATTGGATTTAAAAATAACTTTCGTTTAATTGATTTACTATTTCTATCACTTCTTCCATCATTAAATTCTAGAAGAAATGAGTAATTCAGTGCATTTTGAATAATTGTTTTAGACCTATCAGATAACTTATTTTCGTCAAAGCTTATATACAAGGGAGATACTTCAGGTATATTTAATGAAAAGCGGGCCGTTCTTAATAAAGTAGCTAATTTATAAATTGAATTTCGTGCTTCTTCAGATACATAGCCATAGGATGCATCGTATTCTGACATATACTTTGCTGTATTGTATACTCCTTCTGATTGGATTTTTATCGATACTCTACTCCCTGCTAAAATATCAATTCTATTAAAATAAGCTAAATCATAGATATTACTTAATATTGTCAGCAAATTTCTCGTATTATTAGATGACATTTTTATAAAATTATCAAAACCTGCATAAACTACGGGCTTGTTATTATCTTTAAATATTTGTGCAAGTAAATCATTTTTCCAATGTGATAAAGACGTATGATAAGTTTTGTCATCTGACTTGCCATTTATAAAATTATTAGCTTTTGTATTTATGTCCGCGGACAATTCAATTAAATTTGTATTTTTCTTCCATTTCTTTATAAACATCAATATATTATGCTTTTGAATTAATAAAGGAAAGTTATCTTTTAGATAACAAACTATGCAATTTATTTTCAACGAATCTAAGTCTTTTTGCTCGCTATTTAATAGAGCCCTTTCAAAATTCTTAAATGCATCATAAGTGTTCTTTT
The DNA here is from genome assembly GCA_019353055.1 of Faucicola osloensis. Taxonomy (GTDB): domain Bacteria; phylum Pseudomonadota; class Gammaproteobacteria; order Pseudomonadales; family Moraxellaceae; genus Faucicola; species Faucicola osloensis_C. The sequence goes on along the minus strand of JABAHL010000009.1, from coordinate 87,636 downwards.
TTTCACCTAAGTAACTATTGAGGAACTCTTCGTAAAAATTCTTATCATTGACCTCTTCGAAAACTTGATCAATTTTAAATTTTTTGCTTTCTTTTAAAAATCCAGCCATTTCTAATCTGTTATGGACTAGTTTTTCGGCAAACACCTTATACTTTGGTAGATTCAGTAGATTCTCGTCAAGGTATATTTTTTTAAATTCAGCATTTTCCCTGTTTGGTTCTCCTCCAATGGTATTGTATGTTTTTAGGGCATATCTTCTTCCACTAATTCTAAACGTTACTGAGCCTTCACCATATCTTATAAATGTTTGTAATACTTCTTGATGGGAAATAAGTTTTAAGTTCTCCACTTCATCTATCAAAAAAAGAAAATTGACTTTACCAACATTTGAATTCCAAGCTTTAATTGCTTTTTTCAAATTAAATAAGAGTGAACCTAATTCAAACGGAACTTTAAAATCTAACTTTCTAGTGAAAGCATAATCATTGACTAAAGAATTGATTGATTTAGACGTTTGTTTTACCCATAGTCTAAATTCTGCAAGCGATAGAAAGTTAATAGCTTTTATGTCAAAATTATCGCAAAGCAAGTTTTGAAAAAATCCATTTAAATCAAAATTTTCACTTTCTCCTGATAAATTCTCAATATCATTCAGAATTTCTAACAGAGCATCTAATATCTTTAATTCAAATGATAGACCAAATAACTTTTGCCATAAACTTTCATTTTCTCCATCAATGCTTTTAAATTTAGCGGCATCTAACCCATTAGCTCTAATAAAAACGCCGATAAATTTGTATTTTAAAGCTATTTCAATTGGGCTTAAATTTACTTCCCTAAGCTTAGTTGAAAAATATGAATGATGCCTTAATATGTGGGTTTTTCCACTACCCTTACCACCAAGAATAAAAGATGATTTAGTAGAGTTGGGTTCTATTACTGAGTTTAAAAACTCAGGATCCATTTCCGTCCAAAAACTATTTATTTGCTCATCAGTATAGTCTGATGCTTTGGAAGATGAGAATGGGTTGTTTAAATCCATATAATTTACTCTTAACCTAAAGTTTATATTTTTCTAAAAAAATTATATTAATCATTAATTATTACCTTGTGGACTTTCCAAATCTGGGAAAAATTGGGTACCAATCTTTATTAACCCAGAAAACTGGTAAGGTATTATTTGGAGTGTTGTGGAAGAAACCAATAAGAAGTTGACAATCTCCATGACCAAAAGGCGTACTAGATATTTTTTGTCCATAATGTTTGATCAAATTTTTAAACATAGCTATGTCGAACCAATCTGGTTTGTTAGAAGTAATTCTTGAATCATTTGAACAAGCTTTAAAGGTTTCATCTAACTCAAAAAGACATTTGGCTTTACCATTAAATAATTCGGGCTTATTAAGATGATTAATTCCTTCTTGTGTAGCAAATAAGGAGAAGAAGAATATATCAACATCTGTATGGCTTAATCTGATACATTGAAGAAGGTTTCCTAAATATTTTTCTACTTGTGTTCCACCACCGACTAAATCATCGAAGAATATATATCTCTTAATATTTAATATCTCATCCCCAACTGCAGATTTAGTATTTTTTCTCCAAGAAATTTTAGCTTTTTTATCATCATCTTCATTTTGATTGCTATCAATATAAGGTTCAAAACATTCATAAATATCACTAAATAATTTTGTTGACAATTTATTGATTTGTCTAAAGAGATATAATAAATGAGTTCCACTTTCCGAAGGATTCCCTATACCTATAATCTTAGTTTGGCTCAATTCAGTATTAAAATAACTTCTTATTTCTGCTTCGCTTAGAATCTTATCATGACTATTTTTTACTTCTTGAAGAATTAATGGTTGAATATTATCTCTATAAAGCGATTTAAGCATTTCCCTAACTAGCTTTTGATCAAAATACATAAATTTTGATAAAGCATATAACATATATTTTTTTTCTAGTTCTTCATCGATAAAGTCACCATTGAATTGGTCAAGCCAAGTTTCAATTTCAGGTTTACCTAAATTATTTTTCCACACATTTTTTTCAATTGTTAAGATATCATTATATAATCTTGAAACATCATTACCATCATAAAAATTGCTCATATCTCTTTCTCAAATACTAAAATAGATTCATCAGCTATTATAGAAGCTGTGCTGTGTCTTCTCGTTAACAGTCCCCTACTCTTAATACTATCTAGCAAAAATAAATTTAAATTTAATCCAAACTCCTTGCAAATTTCTATTAAATATAAGTCGTTTCTTACTAAGCTTCCACAAACATTGTTATTGCCAATTATTATAACTAATTGTCCATTTTTACATAATACACGAGACATTTCTTGCATACTTTCTCTTAAATCTAAAAAGTATTTATATGTTATTAAAGCTCTTTTATAATTTATTTTTGATAGTTCAAGCAATAGATTTTGAAAATAAGGTGGTATAAAGTGGTTCTTAAAATCAATTTTTGATTTATTCAAATTTTCACTTCCAATTGATTGTTTATCTAGTATCCTTAAACTTTTTGGATCTGCTAATTCTAGCCAATTGAGTGATAGGCTTGAAGCTCGAATATATTTTTGAGCACTGCCGTATGGTGGAGACGTGATTATTAATGGTATTTTACCATTAGGTAATCTCTCATTTTCTTTCTTCGGATTTACTAACGATTTTGCATCATCACCAACGGAAATATTTGCGAGACGGGTAGGTAAAATTAGATTGGTTGAAGTTACACGGTGAATATTGGAGTATACAATTTTTTTAAATTCTTCTAGAATATTTGAATCTTCAATCCAGCTCAATCTTTTTAAAATATTTGTGTTATGGTTGTAGGATAGATTAGATTTTACTTTTAATCTAACTGGTACACTAATTGCTGGATCAGCAAAGCTGAAAGATTTTGCCAGAGAAGAGAAACATATAAGGAAAAAGTTAACATTTTCTTTACTAACAGTAAGCCTAATACAATTTATCAGTTTTTCTAACTCCTCTTTTCTTTTTGAAGAATACCATATTTCAGCGTTAATAATATTAATGGACGGAAAATCTTTAACGTTTCCATATTCATCTAAAATTAATTTTAAATCTGATTTAAGCTTATCTGGACAAAATGGGTATGTTTTGGTATAAGTTAAAAGTTGAGCGAAGGGGTTCACATCAGCAGTATAGGTTTGAAAGCCTTTTAAGGAAGCTTGTAAAGCTATAGTCCCTGAGCCACAAAATGGATCCAAGATAACTTTTTCATCTAAATAACTAGCATTAATAAAGAATTCAACTATTTGTGGAAGAATTTTACCTGGATAGGAGTGAATTCTATGGGTATAAATATCATTTGATTTTAACCAAAAGGTCAAATCTCGAAAACTGACTCTAAGAGGGGTTCTATTTTTTTTAAAAATTCTACGAAATTTTATTAGATTATCTGTGCAAATTTCTTCAATATCAGAATTTGCCATACTTTTAGATTCTATAGGTTGAAATCGTTCAACCTGAATTTCTTTTTCAAAATCATAAATTAGTTTCATATATTCTAAACTCAATCTCAACTACAAAAGCCAAATTAAAAATATTTAATTATTTCCTGCGTTGCTTTATTATATTTTCCTTAAATTCCTGAACTATTTGTAAAAGCTCAGGTCCCATACGTAGGTATTCTTGCTCACGCTCATCATCTAGAAAGCTTAAAGTGGCATAGTAATAAGGCTTTAGTAACTCTTTTAAATTAAACTGTTCAAATAATCGGTAAGCCATTTCGTATTGCTCTTTAACTAGGAGCATTTCAATAAAATCATCAAAAAATACCTCTTTTAAAGCATCCATTTCATAGTCGCTAACTTCTAATAACTCACTATCAAATAAATCTTGTACCAAATCATTTTTTAATATCTCAGCTACAACCTCAAAATGATTACCCCAAATACATAGCGTCCAGAATATAGATATCATGGGCATGATATTAGTAAATATTGTATTTTCTGGCATCTGCTGTAAGCTTGCCCCGAGCATCTGAATACTCACATCCTTATAGCCAACTAGATTCTTGCGATAGATTGCTGTGAATAGATGCATAAACTCGAACAATCCAGTATTGGACTGCGTTAAAACATGCGATAGAATTTTTGCAGGGTCAAATAATTTTGATTGCATGGTGTATAGCTGATGGTTAAAGATAACATAGTCAGTTAATGACATCTTACCACCATGCTGTTCAATAAATTTGGCGACAGTTATATCATCTGCCGTTTTAATCAGCTCTGAGAATTCTGCTTGAATTTGTGGCTGCGAGTTATCTAGGGTGATAGATTGGCGGTCTAATCGATTATCATATTCCTTTTTAATGGCTTTTCGTATATCGGGATCAATTTTATTAGAAGCTAACAACGCATTAACTAGTAAGTCTTGCGTTTTATTATCTTTATCAACTAATTGAACCACGGTTTCAACAAGTTTGATGGATAACTCTTTTTCGGTATGCCAATTTTCTAAAAACTTGGTTAACCATAACACCCGCCGCTTATCTTGTTTTGCTCCATACCGCATTAGGTACCAAATATTAAAAAAACGCTCTTGTACTCGATATAAATGATTACGACTATTAGTGGGAACTTTTTCAATGACCCAACGTTTCTGCAACTCAACGAGTTGGGCAGAAACTGTTTTGCTGGGCAATCGCGTCTGCTGAGCAATCTCTTTAGCACTTATTGCATCCCAATTCATGGCAATATGATGCACAATAACCTGCTGTTGCTTCGACAAGTCATCCATTCGATGTTTATATAGGGGCGTAGTTTTATCAATCGTTTCTTCTAAGTAGGCAAAACTACTGTCTTTGTCCCCTTCCATAATAATTTGAAACAATAGTAAGAGTGTTCTTGGAACACCATCAACTAAACGACGTATGGCTTCAAGCCGTTCTGGGTGCTCTTGGATAATAGTTTGAATTTTATCGACGGCTGAATCACTAAATTGTTTGGCCAAAGTAATAAAAAGTTGATGCATTTCTGATTCAGAAATCGCTTTTAGACTTATTAACTTAAAAAATTGATAAAAAGGTGCTGTGCCATCAAAGTGTGCGTCTAAAATTATGGATGAGCCACCAACTAATCGTATTTCAGGATGTAAGCTTAGTATCTCTCGTAACTGGGCATTTTCGGTTGCATCAAATGAGGCAAAGAGTTCCGCTAAATTATCAATGAGTAGCAATAGCTTATGTCGGTGTTGCTGTAAGCTCTTTCTAATTAGGGACCAAGCTTGACCTTCTTGACCTACTTCAAGGTGTTGTAGCTGGTTATACAGATCTCCATACCGCTGTTTATCTGTTTGGCTGAGCTTTTCAGCTACTTTAAGCCAAAAGGTAAATAGTGAGAAAACGCCATATTCCTCTTCATTAAACAAAATAGGAATCAGCCATTGATTTAGCTTGGCATAATCATTAACTGCGTAATACAGCCTGGTCAATAGTGTGGTCTTCCCTGCCCCTCTAATGCCTTGAATTAAATAGTGGGTTGCAGGATGATCCATGGTATGGGTTTTAATATCCTGCCATATTTTTTCATATTCTTTGGTACGAAGCGTAAACTGGGCTTTTAGCTGTTCTTCACCGATATTCTGCGTGTTATATAGTAAAATAGAACCGTTTGCCGTTGGCTGAATATTAGTTTCCATAACGTTGCCACCATTGTTTTAATAAAGGTGAGGTAAAGCGATAGCGAGAGCTGTTTTCAGTGAATTCCTGAAATAAATACCCTTCTGTTTGCAAGGCATTTATGACATAGTTAAAACTGACACTGTCTCTAAAGTCTGCATATTGACTTAAATTGAACGCTTCAGCGTGGCTCAGGGCTTGTTCTTGCTGACTAACCAATTGTAGTAGCTTTAATGAAAATTGCTTTTCTAGCGGCTCTAATCGGTTTAAGCGTTCACGCCAATGCGAGAATTTGGTGGTATTTTCCTGGGCAAACAGACGATTAATACTGTCTAAAACTTGCTGACTATCTATTTGATTAAAGTCTACGTCATCATCAATCATTTGATCGCAAACTAAGCTTAGGTAGTACGGCATATTCCAGCCTATCTGATCGATCATCAGCTGTTTGATTGAAGTTGGCAATTGCACTGATACTCGTTGATTTTTCAGATAAAAATCAATAAAGTTATAGGCTTCTGCATCTGTTAATGGAGAAATACCCACTTCAGTTAGCATGTTAATAAGATTGCTTAAATTCAGCTTTTTAGCCAAAGTATCCAGTCCAATTGAACCTGTAAAAATGAATTGAATATGACGACTGAACGTTATGTCTTGGCATAGTTCACGAATACTGGCTAAAAATGCCTTTGCCGCCCCTACTCCTATTTGTTCATAAATGGTCAAAAGGACGTCAGGGAACTCGTCGATGGCTAAGATGATTTTGATATCATTATCTTTTAAGGCTTCTAATAACACTTGACGGACAGTTTTTTGAGTAAATGGTACAGGTTGTTTTTTAATATCAGTAGCAATTTTTACGCCTACGAATTCGAATGAGAAGTTAACCGCCAACTTACCTAAACTGTCCCTGAATTGCCTATTGAACAGTTTGTCCTGATTAATAAACTCAGATTGATTAATATCCAATAGTAGCTTCTCATAAAATTTTTGCTCGCTATCACAAGCCTGGACATAGCTATATATGACAGTATAGCCAGTTCTAGGCTGATCCTTTAGAAATTGGATCATAGAGGATTTGCCGACTCGACGAGGGGCCAATAGCAATAAATGATTACCACTTTCAATTTTACGCCAAATTTTATTTTCATCTTTCGGCCTAGGAAAATAGTTCTCTTGATAGACAATATTGCCCGTCGTCATAATGTTCTCTTTTAACTATGATTTTATAGTTATATTATTTAACTATGAATTCATAGTCAATAAATTTAACTATAAAATAATAGTTAAATTTATATAGAGAACAATTTTTGAATAATGGTTGAATGAAAAAAATATAATTGAAATGTTTTGAATGAAATTAATAATACAGCTTATTGTTGAAATCTGAATGTGATAAAAGCGCTGACTTAATCAGCGGTTTTAATTTTCAACAATAACAAGTGTTTTTGTTGAATTAACATTTAAAGAAAATCTATAACATTTATTTATAAGTTTGTTCTTTGCTGATAAATTGATTATTCATTTTAAAAAATCCGTAAAAACTAGATAAAATGAAATACGCTTCAAATAATGTATATTTTTCTAAAAATATGCTCTTATTTTCCGTTAATTAAGATTTGTAAGATTAATTGGAAATTAATTTCTATTATTTTGTTAATTTTGCTAAAATTGGAAATAAAAGACTAAATTGGATAATTGATGATTTCTCGAGAAAATTATTTACAGCAACTGATTCAATTTAAAGATTCAGATTTTATAAAAGTGATAACCGGGGTTCGCCGTTCTGGTAAATCTGTTTTATTGATGCAATATCGAGATTATTTGTTGTCTCAACAAATTAGTGCAGAAAATATTATTTATCTGAATTTTGAGAGTTTTGAGTACCAGTGGGTCAAAAATGCGGATGATTTTAGCCAATTAATGAATGAAAAACTTAAAGGCAGTGAAAATAAGGTCTATTTGTTATTTGATGAAATCCAATTTGTAGACGGATGGCAAAAAATTATTAATGTGGTCCGAGTTAGCTTTAATAGCGATATTGTGATTACAGGCTCTAATGCCAATTTACTCTCTGGGGAATTGGCGACTTTATTAAGCGGTCGCTATGTGGCGATTAACATTTATCCCTTGTCCTTTAGAGAGTATCTGTTAGCTAAGCAAGTACCTGTGGATTCTAGGTTGGTTGATAAATATTACCTTGAGTATGAACAATACGGCGGGTTTCCCAGTGTTGTTATGGCAGATGAGCCTTTAAAGGATACCATCTTATCAGGAATTTTTGATTCGATTGTGCTCAATGATATTGCGCATCGGGCAGGGGTGAAAGATACCCATATTTTAAAAAGCGTCATTTTATTTTTAGCTGATAATGTCGGGCAGTTAGTTAATCCAAGCAAAATCAGTAACACATTGACCAGTGAGCGAGTGCCAACCTCGAATCATACCATTAGTAAATATCTTGAGTTATTAGAAAATGCGTTTTTGTTTTATAAGGTGCAGCAATATGATATCCGTGGTAAGGGGTATCTTAAGACCAATGCCAAATACTTTATTGTTGATAATGGCTTAAGGCGTCATGCAATTGGTAAAAAAGCGGCAAATTATGCCAATCGGTTGGAAAATATTGTATTTTTGGAGCTATTAAGACGGGGCTATACCTTAGATGTGGGTCGTTTAGACAGTAAAGAAATTGATTTTGTGGCTCGCAGGGCGGATGAATTGCTGTATGTGCAAGTGACTTATCAAATCCCAGAGAATACCCATGAAACGGATAATTTATTACATATACGAGATAATCATAAAAAGATAGTCATTACAGGAAAGTATGATGAGCGTCGCCAAATTGACGGTATTCCACTGATTTATATTGTGGATTGGTTGTTAGAATCTGATGACTAAACAAAAATCAATTAATATAAAATCAATTATTCTCCGCATATTTTGCGGTAATTGTTTGCTATAATTACCGCATCTATGACTTACTTTATAAAATTGATGCACTATAAAAAATACATTCACGAATATCCCAACTGGACCGATTGGCAAATTGATAGTAATCAGTTGTTACCATTGGTCGCTAATGTGCGTCTATTACAAGGTAAACTTTTGGGACAAATGCAAAGCTTGGGATTTGAGTTAACGCTTGAAGCCCAATTGGATGCTGTGACGCTTGAAGTGATTAAAACATCTGAGATAGAAGGGGAGATACTCAATAATGAGCAGGTACGCTCATCGGTTGCTCGGCATTTAGGCATTGAATACCTATACGACCCGGATACCCTGGTAACACCCACTCGAGAAATCGATGCTATTGTAGAGATGATGTTAAGAGCCAGTTTTTATTTTAACCAACCACTGACGCTCGATGAAATCTTTGCTTGGCATCGGGCGTTATTTCCCACGGGTTTTAGTGGGTTATATAAAATACAGGCGGGCAGACTTCGAGATGATCGCACAGGTGCCATGCAAGTGGTATCAGGGGGCTATGGTCGCACTAAAGTGCATTTTGAGGCGCCAGCAGCACAACTATTGCCAGATGAATTGGCTAAATCTATTGCTTGGTATAATGAGGAGCAACCAGATTTAGATTTGACTATTAAAGCCGGTATTGCACATTTATGGTTTGTGACCCTGCATCCCTTTGAAGATGGCAATGGGCGTTTAACTCGGGCGATTACCGAGCGTATGCTCGCTAAAAGCGATGGCAGTGGCAGGCGTTTCTATAGTATGTCAGCTCAAATTTTAGCAACTTGGTCAGAGTATTATACGATTTTGGAATCCACTCAAAAAGGCTTAACGTCCGTGACAGACTGGTTAGTTTGGTTTTTACAAACGCTTGAACAGGCTTTAACGATGGCACTCACTCGTACCCAAAGGACGGTTGATAAAGCCCAATTTTGGCATACGCATCGGTATACAACGTTTAATGAACGCCAAGTGATGATGATTAATCGATTGTGGGGGGATTTTTTTGGTAAATTGACCACCAAGAAATGGGCTATGATGACCAAAACATCGCCAGATACGGCTTTGCGAGATATTAATGATTTGGTCGATAAGGGCATACTGATTAAATCTGCAGCGTCTGGGCGTAGTCAAAGCTATGAGCTAAGCGCTAACGATAATAGTTAAAATTTTGGTATTTCGGTCAATACGCTAAAGTCTTGGGAGCAAGGTCAGCGCAAACCGAGTGGTTCAGCAGAAGTTTTGCTTAAATTATTGGCCAGAAAACCCGAGCTAATTGATGAGATTGCTCATTTGGTATAGTACTTAAACTCTTCTAGTAACTACTCTTCAGCCTCCAGTGAATGTAATTGAAGTTTTCTGATAAGCGCTATCAATTGGTTTACTTGACGTTATTTTATAGACAACTTGATTTACAAAAACACAGGCCAAAAGTCCCTGTTTTTTGCGCGGAATGAAGTGTCTAAAAAACGGACGTTTTTTAGACACCTTGACCTTTATCAATTTTAAAAATACTCGACTAAATTCCTTAACGTACTATTTTCTCCGAATTCTGGGGTAACCCCTGACTTGATGAAATACTGAGATTAGCTAACTTGATAAATTGGCTAATCTCTTTTCAGGATTTGAGTAAAATTTCAGAACTTGTTCTCTAGAAGCATTTGCATGAAGTCCATAATGCACATAATCTGGTAAAGGATCTGATCTCTCGGGATTTCTCATTGCAACATCGCTAGGTATTTGGCTTTGAATATATGGTAATTGTTCCATACCACAATTAGTATTGTGAACCCACACTCCTTCCTCACCAACAAAATAAGTATGATAGTCTTCTACTTCAATATTATAGACATCACACAATAAAGCTTTACCTTCTGCATATTTAGCTATATCACTTCTTTCTTCATAATTTAAGCTTGAACCATTATTAGGTTTAAATGTTTCAAGATTTAGCGGGTTGAAGTATGAAATTACATGCTCAGATGTAATTTCAAAAATTGATTTGATTTGAATAGGTGATGTTTCACTTAATGGATTATTACAGTAACCAAAAACGACTCCTTTGCTGTTACAAGTTTGGTAAATTTGATTATTAGCTAAGAAGTAATATTCCATGTCACCTTGATTTGCGAGCAATATTTCAGCTCCTGACGACATATCAATCGTAGGACACCATCTACCCTCTGTATTATTCCAAAATGGGTGATCTTTAGTAGCGATGACATAACTAAGATTAGACTCAATTACATCATATTGATCTTCTGCACAGTAGGTAAATCTAAATACTTCCTGATTTGGTGTTTTAACTGTTTTTAAAACAGATTTATAACATAGTTCACCATTTGGATCGTTTTCATCTCTTGATAAAACCTTATCACCAACTCTAATATCTTGGATCGGTATTAGTCCTTTATCCGTGTGTACTAGAGTACCCGCAGCAAAACAAGCCGAAACATAAGTAGTTTCTTCTTTTAATTTTTTAATATCAAAAGCTTGATCGTAGAGTTTCTTATTCAATTCCTCACCCGAGAGCGGCTTATCTTTGTCAGTAGCTAGAAGTTTTTCCCGCTGTTTATAACTCCATAAAGGACTGTCACTTTCTAATTTCAAAATAACCTTAACATCGTGAATACCTTGTCGAGCAGCATTATCTAACACCTTACTTTTAAAGTTACTCATTAACTGGTATTCGTTCGGTTCAATCCCTAATTTTATTCGTAAATTTTCTATGTTAATAGACTTACGCACTATCCAAACAAAGCATGATATGCTAAAGAAAAACACAGAACAACCAAATTAATAAGACAACTCAGCCGACCAAGCACTGCTCATTGCACACTAGGACACTACATCGGAATGCTCATTAGCGAACCCAAACACCCGACCTGCAGACGATTAGCCGAAAGCATCGACATAGGGCATGACAGCATCAACAACTTTTTAGGTAGAGAGAGAACTAAGATATTTAAAGAAAATAAAATTAGAAAAATTTTAATAACAAGTATTATGATACTACTAGTTAGTATTATTCAAGCAGGTTGTATGTATAAATTAGAAAAAAAAGACCCGTATGAAAAGGGTGAAATAATTACTTGGAAACTATGGGAAAATATGATTATTAAGACCGAACTAGGAGAAAGACGGATACATTCATCTGCTAATCATACAGAACGTGGAGAGAAAGAGTTTTATCACCCTGAACAAGAACATTATTTGGGACAGTTTCCGATTGATTATCAACCTAAGCCATTCCCAAAGTTAAGTAAAGAAGAATCTTCAGTTATACCATTTACCCCCATACTAGCTGGTAAGGCTCTAGAATTTAATCTTATGCTAAATGGTTCATGGGTGCAGGCAACGGATAGGGATGTCATTGCACAAGATGCTTTAGATCATCCCGACCAAGTGAAAGTTATTATTAATCCTACAAACAATAAATGGAATACTAAGCAGTTCTTTGAAGAGCAATTAATATCTGATTTAGATATAAGTTCAGCAAAGACTACTAATGATGTCACTTGCTATAAATTCAAAGGCGAAAAGGGTAATTATAACCATCAAAGATGTTTTGGGACATCCACTAATCCTATCATTTCGGGTTTTGAGCTTTATATTCCAATTAATCAGGATGTTCCTATGTATGCGGGCAATATCCGAGAATCAATTTATGGTGGTATTACAGTTACGTGGATTACTGACCGTAAAAATCTTACCCAAACTCAAAAAATAGATGCAGCTATTTGGCGATTGTTAGATGCTTGGAATATCGCACCATTAGCAAAAAATTAATTCAAATTTTTATCATTAAAGGAATAATGTCTATGGCTATTCAGCTTACCCAATCTCAAATTATTGAAATGCAAACTAAATTTGCGTTAGAAACAGATAGTCCTAACTATGTAACTCTCCCCTAAAATAAAACAGCTCAGACGTAGAATTTCTTATAAACTAACAATAAGGAGTTTTAGCATGAGCAAACGAATGACAGAAAGCCAGATCGTATCGATTTTAAAAGAAGCCGATGCGGGTGTGCCAGTAAAAGAACTATGTCGTCAGCATGGCATAGCGAGCTCGACGTTTTATAATGAGTCACGTTAAGAAACAGTCCGGGGGACTGTTTTAGTGACGCAAGGCGAAGCACTAGCGTAGTTAAAGCCAAATACGGTAGCATGGAAGCCTCGGATGTCAAATGATTAAAAGAACTTGAAGAAGAAAACCGCAGGCTCAAGCAAATGTATGCTGAACTCAGCTTAAAATCTCAATTGCAGGCAGAAATTATAAAAAAGCTATAGTGCCTGTAGTCGAGCGTAAAGCATTGGCTGTTAAGGCTCTAAAGGAAAATGTCGCAAAACCACCCCACGATTAAGACGGAGGGCGTTCAAAATTCTGTGTCAGGATAAATTAAATTAGAGGCTCATTACAGCATCTAATCGACCAGGGAAATGGATAGACAACTGCATCATGGTTTGTCCCCAATTATTAATCGGCATCGTCCATTTCTCTGACGCATTTAACATACCAACATATAAAAGTTTAAGCAAGCTGGTTTCATTAGGGAAAGCCCCTTTAGTTTTAGTTAGCTTACGAAATTGGCGATGTACCGCTTCAACCGCATTGGTCGTATAAATCGGCTTTCTGACCGCATCGGGGTACTTGAAATAAGCAGAAAGCAAATGCCATTTGTCTCGCCAAGAAGCAATCACAGCAGGGTACTTACTGCCCCAGAGTCTATCAAGCTCATCTAAAGCCAGTTCAGCCGAATCTTTATTGATTGCCTTATAGACAGGCTTTAAATCACGCATGAAAGCTTTCTGATCTTTACTTGCGACATAACGAATACTGTTACGGATTTGGTGAATCACACATAGTTGTACCTCGGTATTAGGAAAGATAGCCTGTATGGCTTCAGGGAAGCCTTTAAGCCCATCGACACAGGCAATCAGAATATCTTGTACGCCACGATTGTGCAAATCAGTGAGCACCGATAGCCAGTAATTAGCTCCTTCGCTCTCGGAGCAGTACAAACCAATGAGTTCTTTGTGACCCTCGGTATTCAGTGCTAACAGCGTGTAAACGGCTTTATTGACATAGCGTCCTTCGTCTTTAACCTTATAGTGAATAGCATCGAGCCAGACAAACGGATAGACGCTGTCCAAAGGACGGGATTGCCATGCTTTAAGCTGTGGGATAAGCTGGTCAGTGATACTGCTAATGGTGGCTTCAGAGACTTCCAATTGGTAAATCTCAGCGATGTGGTCTTTGATTGCCCCATAGCTCATGCCATGCGAGAATAGAGAGAGAATGCGGTTATCAATCTCAGGCGTAAGTTTGGTTTGGTGCTTCTTAACCAAAACAGGCTCGTATTCCCCATTGCGGTCACGAGGTGTTTCAAGTTCAAAGCTACCAACGGCTGATTTAACGGTCTTTTTGCTGTAGCCATTACGGCGGTTGCCAGTAGGATTCTGCTCAAGGTAGCTGTCTATCTCAGCTGATAGGGCAGCTTCGGTAAGTTGTTTGATGAGTGGAGCTAGTACCCCATCACTGCCTGTAATAGGCTTTCCTGATTGAATCGCTTTTAAGGCTTCGTTAAAGTCAAAGTTTTGCATGGTGTCATTCCTGTTTTATTTGACAGTTTATGGGAATGACACAGTTTTTTGAACACTACCTTAAGACGCGATTTGGCCATTTGATAGGATTTTTTGCAGTCTTTAATTGCCTATATAACTTAACTAATGCTTATACAGCTAAGCTAGCCGCTCATATGCCGATTAGCAATGTGGCGAGCGGTTTTGATAGTCAAATAGCCTTTATACCAAGCATGATTTTGCCTTATAGTTGCTCGTTGTGGCTCTTGATTGTTAGTTTTTTTATCACTGATACCAATAAAGCTTTACAGCGATTAACATTAAGATTATTACTCACCACCGTTTTAGCCTGTCTTTGCTTTTACTGGATACCGCTCAAGTTTTCGTTTCAGTTACCTGATGCTGATATCGCCTATCAAAACTTAGGTATTAATTGGCGATTTGCGTTTGCGCTGCTACATGCCGTCGATAAGCCTTATAATCAATTTCCGTCTTTGCATGTTAGTTATGCAGTGCTACTATTAGTATCGCTTTGGACGCCAATCGCTGTTTTTCACAACCGTTTAATAGCCTATCGACTTAGTTTAATCTGTTTATGCGCTGGAATTGCAGTTTCCACATTATTTACTTGGCAACATCATCTCCTTGATGTGTTGGGCGGATTGATATTGGCAATCTTCGTGCTATGGATTGAAAGGCGTATCAGCGACAAGTTAGATTCGACTAGTCAAAAACTGGTCATTCGCTATCTTGTACTTGCCGTTTCAGGGTTTCTTATAATGGCAAGCTTGCCTACTTTGTTTATCCGTTTTGATAACCCAATTTACCCAATCACTATTAAGTTTTTTGCTTATTGTTGGCTGTTTAGTTTTGGGTTGCTGAGCTTTTTATATGTTAAGTCTAATGTCGAGCTAAATAAACGAATTTTTTCGAAGAATCCCGATGGTCATTTAACCAATTTTGCCTATATCCTACAATTGCCCATTTGTGCGAGTTATTACTTGCTTTGGCAAATCATGACAAAGTGTAATCGATTAACGCCTTTTACTGAGCGAGAAACTATTCAATGTCAGTTTTATCATCAAACTATCGAGATATGCGCTAGCCCAAAACTTAGCAATGCTGAAACTGCGAATCTCACGCATTTTTTCAGTAAATATCAAAAAATAGTCTGGCTAGACGTTACTAGTGAAATATCATCAAGTTTTTGGCAATTAAAACAGACGCAGCCGACAGCAATATTGACCTATCACTATCTACCGCTCTTGGATTTGCAGCCCTTTGACAGTTTAGATATAACTAGCCTTGTGCATTTTTTAGCGTCTGTTAGTCAGACCTTAGGCACACAATCTGATGATGCGCCTGTACTGATACTATGTCAATGTACCATGGGCTGGTCAAGGAGTGTGGCGATGTTAGCCTGTTGTCTGGCGTATTTCGGTCAGTTTTGCCCTCACACAATACGCCAATTAATTGATAGCCATTACCCATCCCATCAGGTGACTCAGTATTACTTAAGTGACCAAACTCTCATTAACTTACAACAAAAATCTAATACACTACTATAACTGTGCTAAAATTTTTAATTATAGAATTTTGTAGTCAAATAAATTCATTTTAAGACCAGCAAAGCAAGCGAAGACAGTAAAAATGGTACAGCAAACGAGCTTGATGCCATATTAAACTGAATTTAAAAGACTATTACAATCAATTGTGGTGGGTTTGGTGAGTATTGTGTTGTTAAAACCTGTGGTTTTCTTGATAGCGCTACTGTTACTTGCCACCATGGTTTGGCTAACATTGAAAACTTTAGGCGGTCATTTACGCTTTGGTACGGTTTATTACACGGTCCGCTCCTGGATAGTGCTGTTAAGTTTGCTACTAGTCGGCTTGATTATTAATACCCCAGACTTTGCTTTTGGTATTGCCCTATTAGCCGTACTGATGCTACTCAAGGGTCAGCATGAAATTCGCCGTTTGTTTCGACAGTTTCCTAGCCAAACCACCAAGCAACGATATCTTGACAGCCTCTTTATCCTGGTATTTAGCCTATTTATTATCGCTTTTATTGACCTAGGCACGTCATTGAACCAGCAACATCAGCTAGGCATCTTGCTTTTTGTTATTTTCGTGATTCAGTTTAACGATATTGGCCAATATTTGATGGGAAAACTGCTGGGGCAACGCTTATTCAAGCGTAAACTTGCACCTATCATTAGCCCCAATAAAACCATTGAAGGGGCCTTATTTGGTTGTATGCTGACTTCAGCTCTGAGCTTACCCATTGGCAAGTTTTTAACCCCTTTTAACTATACTCAGATTTTTATACTTGCCTGGATATTGACCAGCATTGGTATTGTCGGAGATTTACTAGAGTCAGCCGTCAAGCGTAGTCATGGCGTTAAGGACATGGGGCGATGGCTAAAGGGTCATGGGGGTATTATAGATAGGATTGATAGCTTAATGCTCGCTGTGCCAGCTTTTTGGCTCATTTATCGCACTTGTTTGTCTTGATGCCGATATTGCAGTTTCATAATCTGATTGAGTAGCGGTTTGGGTAATACCGACAATAGCGAAATAGTACGTTTCATCGGCTTTGGAAAAATATGCAAGGCTATATTTTGCTCAATCGCCGTCATGATTTCTTTAACCGCTTGTTGTTCGCTAATTATATGGGGCTTATGACTGGCATCGCCATTATTGAGAGAGCGTAGTTGCGTGGTATCAATGTAGCCTGAAGCAATACAAATGACGTTAATGTGAAAGGGTCGCAGCCCTATGCGATAAGCATCGCAACTGGCTATCATCGCTCGCTTGCACTTAGCGTACAAACTGGCATCCTCAAAATCCAGCAACCCTGCGACTGAAGCAATTGCAATCAGTGATTTGTCGGTATCATAGCTGTGCTTCAATTGTTCACTTGCCCAGCCAAATACTGCCTGAAATGCCTGTAAATTAATCGCTAGCATGTGTTGGCTTTCATCTTGATTAAGTTGGTTCTGACGCTCATTGTAATATTTACCTGCACAATAAATCAGTCGGTTAAACGGCTGCTGCGCCAGTTTATCAAACAATTTTCTCCTTGCGATATTATCGCTAATATCACAAACATGGGCGGTAAATGCGGGATTTTGAAGTAATGATTGGGGTAACTTGGCAATTTTCTCAGCACTACTGCCTATCACAGTAACTTGCCAACTTTGATGCAAATGCCAGTCTGCCAACGCCAAACCGATACCACTGGTACCGCCAATAATGATGATATGTTTCATGAGGATTCTCGCAGTTTAGCTATTGTGCGTTCATAGCCATAATCATATTGCTCGCGCATAATCGCTTGAAAGGTCGCATAATCAGGGCGTTTTACGTCAATATAGCCTTGACGGAGTTGCAGTTTTTTCGCCATCGCAGGGCGAATGTGTTTGGCGTTATCAGCAGTCTCTATCCAATGGATTTCACTGTCTAGCGTTTGATATTGATGCACATGAGCAAGTCGCTGATTGGCGAGAAAACCAAATGTGCTATAAATCGCTGGTTCTGCTAACAACCGATCATAATTTGCCTTGGTTTCAGCATAGACCTCATGAGCCAGCTCACAAGCCAGTTCAATCGGGGTTAAATTGAGTACACCACCCATCAGTAAGTGACTTTGCCATGTAAGTGGTGGTAGGTAATACATATCTGAAATGGACGCACGCACGGCAACTGCCAAGGGCATATCTGCGCTAACCCAGTGAGAGGAATGAATCGTGTCAGGTTGGTAAGGCGCTAGAGCATTTAAAAGACTTAATTTTTCAATTTCATTGGCTAAGACTTGTTGACTACAGCGTAGCACAACTTGCCATTGATGAGCCGCATTATCATTGTATAGCCGACTGGCAATAACCAAACTATTAATTGTGGCACTCAGTTGTGAGGGTTGCCATGGCCACAATGGATTATCAGCGCTTTCATCTTTAATCGTAGCAATGCTCTGATGTGCTAGTATATCAAGGATTTTGTTAGGAGGCGTTGGTCTGCGCTTAATAACATTTAGTGGGGAGTTTTTTGCTAGCTGCCACGCTTGACTCACTATTAAGCGCTGCAATGCAGGTAGTGCGTGCCCCGTAACCTGTTTAGGTGGCTTTGGGGTAATGCGGCAGAGCATGTCATAGCATTCTCGGCTTAGTAATCGCTCAAATGCCTGCTCGCTATCGCCACCCGTTACCTCTAATAATCCAGCTACAAATGCCCCACCACAACTCGCTAAGATAATATCAGGGGTTTTTGCCTGTTCACATAGCGCTTGGTACATGCCCAAATAGTAACCAAAACGAAGCCCACCGCCAGAGAAAAGGACGGCTGTGTTAAATGGCTTTGTTTGGCGGACTACTGCAGGCACTTCGCTCATGCGTTGACAGTTGGCTTAACCGCTAATGACACAGTGAAAATGCCAAACTCATCAATGCGCATGGTAACTTTTTCAAAACCTGCTTGAGTCACTAACTGATCGATTTCTGCTTGGCTGCGGCAACGCATTACCCAATCTTTGCCTTGATGACTATTAAGCGTTTTACCTATAAACTCTTGCTCAGGGTGCCAAGGTTGGTTGGTATAAATAAAGTAACCGCCCTCTGTTAGCTGACTATAAATACCCTGTATGGCAGTTTTAACTTTGGTATTATCGCTAAATAGCTCAAATACCCCAGAAGCCATAGCAAGCTGATATTGTGCTTGATTTTGATAACTGTTATGGTCAAAAGCATCTTTTTGTACTGCAATAAGACGTCCACTCAAGCCTTGTTGCAATGCCTTTTGCGTCATTACTTCAATATTATGGCTATCATAATCGCGTAGCTCTGCGTGTAAATCTGCATTGCCTTGTGCCAATTCAAACATGTAGTAACCGTTGCCACTGGCGATATCCATTGCATGAATGGGTGTATCACTGGCAGTTTTTTGTAGTTGCTCAATCGCCAGTTGACCCAATTCTAATAGGTGTTGTTTACGGATACGAATGCCTCGCCACCCAATGTTGTTCAAGTAGAATTGATCCACCACTTTACCTAGGAAGTTTTTGCCCTGCGGCTGGTTTTGATAGACTTTTTCAAGTGAGCTGCCTGAGTCAAAACCATGCTTGACACCCGTGGCAACGCCATCGCTGATATTACCAAATTTTTGGATGGCAAATTTGGTTAAGGCAAACTGTGGGTTAAAGCCATTGACCGCCATTCTATCGACCCGATCTTTACTGTAGCTATCCGCTTGACTTTTGGGGTTATCAGCATGTTGTAAATCTACTTGCGATAGCGGCTGTGCAAAAATCTTATCAGCAAACTCAATGCAGTCAGCAAATACCTGCTGTTTATTGACTTCATGAAAAAGCGCATGATAGCTGTCTGGATAGTAAGCCCAGCGTTTCATCGGTGAGCGTATCGCTTCATAAAAGTCTCGGATGACTCGTTTATCAACGACATAGTCTTTACCCGCACATAAGATAAAGGTCGGGGTAACGATAGCACCTGCGTCATCAACCAAGCGTTTGCCGGTTTGTAATGAGTCGATTAATAGATTGCGTGAGATACTCGATGAAATCAAAGGATCTTCATTGTAAGTTTGCTGTGCCGCATCGTTATGGGTAAGCACCTTGGCTTTAACGTAACTTGAGACACGCGACATAACCCCTAGCTTTTTAGCGACTTTTAATGCTGGCATTGCAAATGGTACATACAAACGAATCGCAAAGGCTGGTGTACCTAAAATCATCCCTCGCACAGTCGGTGCGTAATCGTGTACCCAACTAGTCGCAATCACCGCACCTAAGCTACTAGCGACCAATAACAACTGTGCATCGATAGTTCCAGTTTGGGCTTTCACTACCCCAATAAACTCATCTAAGTCGCGTACCAACTGGGCGAAGTTTTCGGCATCGTCTCGCTCTCCCCCTGAGCGGCCATTGCCTCGGGCATCCCATGCAAACACCTGATAACCTGCTTGTACAAAGGCGTGAGATAATTCGGTCAATCGTCCTGAATGCTCATGTCCACGGTGCAGCAAAACAACAATTTTTTCTTTTTCGGCATTCGCTTTGATGTCATCTATTGATTTGCCAAGCCAATAACGGTAAAACATGGCAGTGCCGTCATAGCTGTTAAAACAGTTAATGGTTTCTTCGATTTTAGTGGGAGTTTTCATAGCATTCTCTAAAGTATATGCGATTAAAAGGCGTTGTACTGCTTCTTGGTGTTGCTGGTGCCAATACTGTGTAGCAATAAATTGTAAGCGATTAATTATAGTTTTTATTAGCAGTAGCTGATTGGCTAAAAAGATATAGCGGGCGTACGGTAACAAAGAGAAGCCAGCCCCTGTCAGGACACCGATTACCCCGAGTTCAAACGCTCTATCACTTTTACCTAAAGGGCCTTGATTAGCCCGTTGGTTAACCATCTGCTGACTTACAATCGCTATAATCTCTGTGGTAAGAGTTAGTCGTTGTACACTTTGCAAGGCAGTTCGGTGCTGCCTTAGATGTGGCGACAAGCTGGCTATTAAAACTCGGTCAGAAACGATATCTCCCACTTCATTTAGCCATACGCCTAAGGTTGATGCCTGACCATGTTCCTTTGCCATCATGCCATCAATGGCATTCATGGCCATTCGTATAAACAGATTGATAGGCAGACTATACCAAAGTGCTGGCGTCTTATCCGCTTGGTAGGCAATGACATAGGCAGTTGCCCCGCTAAGAGCAATAGCTGATACTGTCACTTGATTGGCAGTAAAGCCTTGTTTGGCTAATTCATCACTGATAGGACGTAATTGGTTTTGAAACTGGCTTTTAAGTTGATAAATAGACATGCAAGGCAATTTTAACAAAATTAAGTTTAATGATTGTGCTAGTATTCATCCATTTTTACAAGTCTTTTGGATAGGAGGATAGCAGTAAAAACAGTTTGCTTAACTTAATATAGTAGAGATTATTTTGAATGAATTATGCAGATTACGTAACATTCCTAGGTTTACGTTTTGCAGCCAACCTATGGGCTTACTTTGGACAATATCCTGACTTCGTTATGTTTCACTTGATTTCTCGGCTAATAGTCGATTTGTTAAAGCCGATGCTTCTGACAATTTCGCTATCACTGATTTCTATTTTCTTTAACGCAGATATTTGCTATCTTTGTTCTTGGGTAAGGTGTGTATTGTTTCTTGTCGTTTGATATGTGAGAGTTGATAAGCCAGTGCAACAGCATACACTTTACTTACCTCTTTGTTCATATTAAACGTTGGTTTTCATGCTACAATTCAAGAATTAAAATATCAAAAGCTTAAACCGCTTATTTCTAAAAATTTATTTTTACCAGAAAATATAAGGGCCTAACACAGCCCCAAAAACTGCGTTTAAACTTTGTCGCAACTGTCACCATTTTAATTAAAGCATTGCACATGATCTTGGATGTAAAAAAAGATTAATATTGGATGTAAGAGAGGAAAATCGCATGAAATTTGTCGCAAAAACCTTGGTTTTAGCAGCCCTTGCCATTGGTGTTAACCAAGTCGCCAATGCTGATATCACTATTTATGCTGCTGCCAGCATGACCAATGCCATTAACGATATCAATAAACTGTATACAGAACAATACAAAACCAAAGTAAAAACCTCTTATGCCGCCTCATCAACCCTTGCCAAACAAATCGAACAAGGGGCAGGGGCAGATATATTTATCTCAGCAGATACCGCTTGGATGGATTATTTAAGCAAAAAAAATAAAATCATCAGTGGGACTTACAAAAATATTTTAGGCAACCGTTTGGTTTTAATTACACCAAAATCAAAACCTATTACCACACCAATTAGAATGGAAAAATCCTTTAATATAGGTGGAGCATTCACGGGCAAATGGTGTACAGGTAATACATCAAGTGTACCAGTCGGCAAATATGCGAAACAAGCCATGACCAATCTTGGCTGGTGGGATACGCTCAAACCACGTCTCGTTGAAACCGAAGACGTACGTGCGGCGTTAAACTTTGTTAATCGTGGGGAATGTCAGCTTGGTGTCGTGTATGCAACCGATGCAGCGGTGGCAAAAAATGTACAAATTATTGGTGTGTTCCCACTGACTACGCATACACCGATTGTTTATCCCATTGCTATGGTTAAGAAAAACGCGGAGGCACAGCGCTATTACCAATTCTTACAATCTGCTCCTGCCAAAGCGATTTATAAAAAATATGGCTTTAATGGGCTGCAATAAGCAATCAAATAACTATGTTAGCCCCCAATTTGACGCCAGAAGAAATTGAAGTGATTAAGCTATCTTGCCAAGTGGCAAGTTTTAGCTTGCTGATTAACCTTGTCCCTGCCATTGGCATGGGTTGGTTGCTCGCTCGTAAGGATTTTTGGGGTAAATCGTTATTTGAAACTTTGGTATTTTTACCGCTTGTATTGCCGCCAGTTGTACCAGGTTATATCTTGCTTGTGCTATTTGGCAATGAAGGCTTAATTGGCAAATACCTAACAAGAATGGGTTTTGAGCTTGCTTTTAACTGGAAAGGTGCGGTTTTGGCATCGGCAGTTATGGGTTTTCCGCTCATGGTACAGTCAGTTCGTTTGGCAATTGAGTTGGTCGATAAACGCCTAGAAATAACTGCCATGACACTGGGTGCAAGCCGTTTGCGGACGTTTTTCCAAGTGACATTACCGCTGTCGGGTGCGGGGATTGTGATCGGGGCTATTTTATCGTTTTGTCGCAGTTTGGGGGAATTTGGGGCGACCATTACTTTTGTCGGTAATATTGAGGGCGAAACTCGGACACTACCGCTTGCTATTTACAGTCTATTACAACAGCCCGATAGTGATTCCCAAATTATGCGCTTGTTGGTCTTATCGGTTGGTATTGCATTTATGGCATTGTGGTTGTCGCAATGGTATGGGCGTTATAGAAAACGCAAACTGGCTTAGCTTCTCACCTTACAATAAATTCTACCTTAAACGAATATTATTATGATAAATATTACCCAACCGCTTGTTTTTGATTGTGATTTTTTACTAAGCTTGGGTAAATTTCAGTTGTTAGCAAACCTACAATCAACCAAGCAAGTTATGGGATTATTTGGTGTGTCGGGTTCGGGTAAAACCAGTATTTTGCACAGTATCGCGGGAATTTATACACCCAAACAGGGTAAAATCATCATCAATGGTCAGACATGGTTTGACAGCCAAAAGAAAATCAATCTATCGACTCAGCAACGACGAGTGGGTTTGGTGTTCCAAGATGCTCAAATTTTTCCCCACAAATCTGTCATGGAAAATTTATTGTTCGGCTATCGTAATATCTCACCAGAAAATCGGCGGTTTCAAATTGATGAAATTATCGACTTGTTAAAACTTGAGCATTTGACTCATCGAATGCCAACCAAGCTGTCAGGTGGTGAAAAACAGCGAGTAGCTTTGGGGCGGGCTTTGCTATATTCTCCGCAATTACTGCTTCTTGATGAGCCGTTATCCGCCTTAGATAGTATTCATAAGCAAGAGATTTTGCCGTTTTTTCAACAAATCATCACTACTACGCAAATTCCTATTCTGTATGTTAGCCATGATAAAGACGAAATATCGGCACTGACTGATGAGATTTATTTTTTATAAAGAAAGGTTCGGCACAATGTGCACAGTACGGTCGTTTTATAGACATTTCACCCATTATCAATTTTAAAAATACTCGACTAATTTCCTTAGCGTACTATTTTCTCCGCATTCTGTGCTGACTGCTAATTATGACTACTCTGCACACGACAAAAAAACAAAAAAGTCTGTTAAAGCAAAGGCATAATAGTAATTTTTAAGACGAATCAGACTATGCCAAACTTTAACAGACTTAGTGAGATTTTAACCCAAAACCTGAGCATGAACAAGGCAAGAATCAATTGTTTGAGCCTAATGATAATAGCCCTGATTACTGCTCAAAGCAGTAATCTTAAAAAAAAATAGCAAGACACCTCCCTAAGGGTGGCAAGACCGACAGTCACTATCGCAGACTACAGCGATTTTTTGCCGAAGCGAGGATAGACTACGATCAACTGGCTTTAATGATATATCGACTATTTGGGCTAGGCAAGGTCACCTTAACCATTGACCGCACCAACTGGAAATGGGGTAAAAGTAACCTCAACATCTTTATGCTAGGGGTGGTATATAAAGGGATAGCCATCCCCTTATACTGGCACATGCTAGATAAGCGAGGTAATACAAACCATCTTGAACGCTGTGAACTTATTGAGCGGTTTATCAAACAATTTGGCAAAGATAACCTTGAGATGATAGTAGCAGACAGAGAGTTTGTTGGCGAAAAATGGTTTAACTGGCTCACCAATAATCACATCCCCTTTGCCATACGGATTAAGAAGAACAGTAAAGTTAAGAATCATCATGGCAAGTTGGTACAGATTAAAGAGTTATTACGCCATGTTAGCCATCAAGAAACATATCGACATGGACGAATACTGACTGTCGATGGTTGTTTGGTTCGAGTATTTGCCAAGCGTGATAAAGACTACGGTTTAGTGATTGTCGCAACCAATCAACTAGAAACAGTGGATGCGATGACAAGCTATGCTAAGCGTTGGGAGATTGAGACTTTATTTGCTTGTCTAAAGGGCCGTGGCTTTAATCTTGAAGATACCCACTTAACCCATCTTGATCGGGTCAGCAAATTAGTCGCAGTGAATGCCTTAGCATTTTGTTGGGCTTATCATGTCGGTATTTATAAAGACAAAGATAAGCCGTTAAAACGCAAGTTAAAGTCAAACGCTCGACCTCAAGCCAGTTTGTTTGCGCTTGGCCTGGATGTGTTGATTGAAGGTCTTCGCTTGGTATTTTTTAACAATAATAAGACTGTCTTTCGACAGTTAGTTAGCTTTTTAACCCCTAAACCTATGAAAATCGGGTGGGGATGATTTTTTTGTCGTGTGCAGAGCCTTTTCATATACCGTTATGAAAGGGTTTTTCTTTATTTAAAAATACTCCTTACTACCTCTGTTTTTCACATCTATAGATTTCAAACCTATCTTTAAAAATTATTTTATTCCAAATTATTTCTCAATTTTCTTCTAATTAATCGCTTAGATACTAGATTTTTAGTGTGTTTCTTATAGCTAAATGATTGATTTAGATATGGTTACTGAGCAGTATTTAAATTAAATATCCCACATATTGTATTATAAGAAAGATGTATATACTATATATAGGTATCCGCGATTTGGTTTAAGGGGTAGTGATGTTGAATATTGTTGAATATGACATTGTTTTTCAAGAAGTACCAACAGAGATTAGCTTAGCGTTGACCGTTGCTGGCTGCCCTTTAATGTGCCGAGGTTGTAGTCGTGCTGATACGTGGAAAAAAGAGAAAGGTACGCCTTTAACTGATGACTTTTTAGCGGGGTTATTGGAAAGCTATAAAGGTCTCATCAGCTGTGTGCTGTTTATGGGTGGTGAATGGCAACCGTCCGCCTTGTTGTCTGCGCTCAAGCAGATTCGACACTCCGGATTGAAAACGGCACTGTACACAGGCTTGGATGCCATACCGTCCAGTTTGCAAGCAGAGCTAACTTATCTAAAAACAGGACCATGGATTATGGAGCTTGGAGGTTTAGACATTCCAACCACTAATCAAAGGTTTATCGATTGTACTAACGGTGAAGTATTAAATCATTTGTTTTGGAGGAATTATGAGTAAGTTGAATTCAGAGCAGTTGGGCGATAAATTATTTTTTATCAAAGATTATATGCAAGCCAATAATGCAGCAGATGGCTCTCATGTAGACGCCAATGCCAACGTGACGGTAAAGAATATTGCCACGTTAGAAAGCGAAATTATGAAAGATTACTTTATTCAGGTTAATCGCAGTCAAGTACAACAGCAGATTCACGCATGTTTTGATAGTGATTTGGCAGATGAGTATTTGCGCCAAATTGAAGCTCATGAAATTTATGTCCATGACGAGACCAGCCTAAAACCTTACTGCGTCTCAGTATCGTTATATCCATTTTTGCTGGATGGCCTAAAGAAGTTGGGAGGTGAGGCCGGTCCACCGCAGCACTTAGCGTCGTTTTGTGGCTCTTTCATTAACTTGATATTTGCCATTAGTTCGCAATTCGCGGGAGCAGTGGCAACGGTTGAGTTTCTTGCCTATTTCGATTACTTTGCTCGTAAAGACCATGGTAGTGATTATTTAAACACTCATAAATCATTGATTGAAAATTGTTTCCAGCAAGTGGTTTATTCCATTAATCAACCTGCTGCGGCGCGTGGTTATCAAAGCGCGTTTTGGAATATCTCTTTATACGACGAATATTATTTTGATGCCATGTTTGCCAACTTTGTCTTTCCTGATGGTGAAAGACCGTGCTGGGAAACGATTAAACAGCTACAGGCGTATTTTTTAACCTGGTTTAATGAAGAGCGTAAACGTGCAATCTTAACTTTCCCAGTCGTTACCTGCGCCATGCTAACCGAAAACGGTAAATGTAAAGATGAAGAATATGCCGATATGCTAGCGACCGAGTTGGCAGAAAAAAACAGCTTCTTTATTTATCAAAGCGACAATCCGGATTCTTTAGCCTCTTGTTGTCGTCTGCGCAATGAAATCACTGATCACAGTTTCTCTTATACTTTAGGCGCAGGTGGCGTGGCTACTGGCTCAATCAATGTTATTACCCTTAATCTGAATCGTATGATTCAAAATGGACAAGATTTGGCTGCAGAGGTACAAAAAATTCATAAGTATCAGGTCAGTTATCGTAAGCTGATGGAACGATATCAAGCATCTGGCATGTTGCCCGTTTACGATGCAGGGTTTATTCAACTAGATAAGCAGTTTTTGACGCTCGGTATCAATGGCATGGCAGAAGCTGCGGAGAGTCAAGGCATAGTAGTTGGTAATAATCAGCAATATCATACCTTCGTTAATAATATCCTAAAAACCATTTATGATGAAAATCGTAAAGCCAGTATCCAGTATGGTTTGAAATTTAATACTGAGTTTGTACCCGCAGAAAACTTAGGCGTTAAAAATGCCAAATGGGACAAACGAGACGGCTATGAGGTGCAGCGAGAGTGTTATAACTCTTATCTGTATCTGGTAGAGGATGAAACAACCAATACCTTGGATAAGTTTATGCTGCATGGGCGTGAGCTCACGCAGTGGCTCGATGGTGGCTCGGCCTTACATTTGAATTTGGATGAAACTCTCGATAAGCAGCAGTATCGTAAATTACTAGATATTGCGGCAACCACAGGGTGTCAGTACTTTTGTATTAACGTGCGTATCACCATTTGCAATGAGTGTCAGCATATTGATAAGCGTACCCTTTATCACTGTGAGGCTTGTGGCTCAAACGATGTTGATCATGCTACGCGTATCATTGGCTATTTAAAGCGGGTATCCGCTTTTAGTGAGGGTCGACGCTTAGAACATCAATTGCGCCACTATCGCCGTGAACGCCAAGTTGATGTGGCTTAAGTTTGCCAATAAATCATTCTAGGTGATGAGAGCGGTTACTCCGTGCAACTAGACAGTTTAAGTTCATGGTTAAAGCAGTAGATTTGCTTTTCTTATGATTAAAAAAGCCCGTATTAGCGAACTAATACGGGCTTTAACATTCAAGAAAGTATTTAAGTAAATAAGGTTTAGCTAATAGCTAATAGCTAATAGCTAAACCTTAAGCGCCTTCACCAAACTTGCCGCTTTGGAAATCGGTGACCGCTTGCATGATTTCTTGCTGACTGTTCATGACAAAAGGACCATATTGCACAATCGGTTCGCCTAAAGTCCTTAGTATGCTATTTTACACGAATTAAGTACTGACCCCGCTTAAGATAAAAATATATCCAATTTATTGTCGACAAATTTGAGCCAAGCCTCATTGCTTACCCCTTGCCATATTCCATTTTCTAACAAATCATATTTTGGATCAAAGTATCTTACATTCTTAGTAAAAAATTGATTAATGTCTTCATTCTCTATTATATTTTCAACATCTTTTTTTAGACTTCTAATATTTTCTATATCTTCACTCGTTAGAAATAATTCTAATATTGCTTCTGAATTTTTGGCTTCTTCTCTCCAGTCTTGGTGAAAATATGCATTTACAAAATAATCAAAAGTTTTATAGTTGCTCATATAAATTTCCTTAAGGTTCTGGATATGCGGTCAATATGATGTATGCTGAAAAAAAACGGAAGAAAATATTTGGTAAACTAACAACCTAAACAGGAATTTACCATGAGTAAGAAAAGAGTAGAATACAGCGACACCTTTAAAGCCGAAGCCATTGCCAAAATCAAAACAATATCAGCCAAAACGCCAAAGAACTCGGCATACCGATGAACACATTAGCGAACTGGCACAGAAAGGCTGAAAGCGGTGTACTTGCAGGCGCACAAAACTATAACCCTGAAATTATAGCCGCCTTGGATGAAATCAAAGACCTTAAAAAACAACTCAAGATCGCTCAAGAAGAACGAGAAATCTTAAAAAAGGCAACGGCGTATTTTGCCAATGAGGAGGAATAAGCGAAGCACTGCTTTGCCCCGACGCAAAGTGAGAGCTATGCTTGAGTACCAATAGCCAAGTACGCCTTTATGCAAGAGAATCGATTGAAATACTGCATATAACGCATGGCAAGGTTATTTGAAGTCAGCCTATCAGGCTACTATGATTGGTTAAAGCGAGGCATCAGCAAGCGAAAACAGCACCACAATCGCTGTGAACTATTGGTCAAATCCGCTCACATAGATACAAAGCAAAGCTATGGTCATGAGCGCTTGAATCAGCACTTAACCAATCAAGGACATAATATCAGCTTATACATGGTACGGCAAATCAAGCAAGAACATGGTATTTACTGCAAACGTCACAAGCGATTTAAAACGACTACTGACTCAAATCATAATAAGCCTGTTTATCCAAATCTGCTAGAACAGCAGTTTGACGTGGCAGCTCCTAACATCGAAAAGATTCTTGCGGAGCAGTGCTCCTCAGGTCAGCGATATTACCTACATTTGGACCAATGAAGGCTGGGTGTGCTTGTCAGCAGTCAAAGACTTGTACAGCAAAGAAATTGTGGGATATGCGTTAAATAAACGTATGGCCGCTGATTTAGTTTGTAAGGCTCTAAAAAATGCGATTAAGTATAAACGACCTGCTAGGGGGCTTATCGTGCATTCTGATCGAGGAAGTCAGTATTGCAGTCATCAATACCGCCAAATCATTCAAAAACATACCTTGGCTAGTTCTATGAGCCGAAAAGGTACTCAGGCATAGCCTTCGCCTTGCACTCGGGTAAAGCAGTGCTTTGCTATTCCTCGTTCATGCTATGATAACACTCCGATTGAGAGCTTCTTGGGTGAGAAGCACTGCTTCACAAGAAAAAACGAGCTGGTTTACCACAAAGTCTATGAAACTCGGAATGAAGCCATTAAAGATGTCGTTCGATATATTGAGATGTTTTACAACCGTCAGAGAATACAAAAAGGGTTAGGATTTAAATCACCTGCGGGGGTTTCCAAGACTTTTATCGTCAGGCTGCCTGACATAATCTACCAAGTGTTTTATTCCGTTGTTGACAGCAGGGGTCATTATACGCACTGTCGGCGTAAACGGCTGATTCATCATCTGTTAACAGCGTGGTAAAACATTGTGAATCATGGACATTGGCTGGGGTAGTTTGAATCTTTTTGACAAAGCTGTCTTCATCACAATTAAGATGGATTTTAAAGCCGTAGGTGGTTTTTACTTTGCCTGTGCTGTCTTTTTTACTGATGTATGCAGCTTCGTTATCTTGGGTATTGTCGGTATGTTTGCCTTTTTTAGCTCGTTTGTTTTTGGCTTCAACGATACTGGCATCAATGATGCTAACACTGCCTGCTTTGATGATGATATTTTGCTCGGCTAGTTGTTGACTGATTTGGTTGAATAAGGGTTGGGTAAGTCAAAGTTCACCTAAGTGTTTGTGGTATCGCCAGATGGTGCTGTGGTCGGGTACGTTATCGGTAAGCGATAGACCAACAAAGCGACGAAATAGTAAATCTCTTGCCAGTTGTTTTTCCATGGCTGGTTCGGATAGGTTATAGAGTTTTTGTAGTAGTAAGATTTTAAACATGATGACAGGGTGAAAGGCACTTTCGCCACGGTCACTGCTATGAACGTGGCGTAAGGTTTGCTCGATAGTTTGCCAGTTGATAAGGTTGTGTAGTTCATCAAGTTCTTCGATGGCTTTATGACCATTGATGAGACTGTCTGCTAGGGAGAGTTACCCTGTTTGTTTCCATGCCATATTCGTGTCTTTTGCTATCTTTTTGACTTTACTGTATTATATCAATTTTACAAACTTTTGTTTATTTGTTCGTGCAAAGGTTTCTAATTTATCTCTCCTCAAATATTTTGGAAAACGCCATGCGATTAATGCAACCCTTCCATACGTTGACGAATCAAATTTTTGACTATGTCAATCTTCCTCATAGTTTGACTCATACCACCGATTTGAACCAAACCGATAATAAACTTGATGCGCTTATTACGCCATCTGGGGGTTGGGGTGCGTTGATAGCCGTGCAAGGTAATATGCGAAAGCAGCAGGCATTGACCCGTGCGCCAATCACATTATTAGACCTAAATCAGCCATTTGGCACTAAGTGCCCAAGTTGTGCATTTCCAAACGGCAAAAAAAAGCCCATTAATTTTTGTGAAAATGGGGCTAAAGCAACGGCATTTGAAACCACCAAAAAAACTGTGACGGCTGATTTTTTTACCAAATATACCGTCACTGAACTGCTCGCGCAAAGTGATTATTTCTTGGAAAACCAAGGACGCTTGACTGAGCCTATGCAGTACAATGCGGCGACTGATAAGTACGAACCCATCGAATGGGAAGCTGCTTATCAGTTGATTGCCAGTCATCTCAATCGATTGGATGACCCGAATGAAGCTGTCTTTTATACCTCTGGTCGAGCCAGTAATGAAGCGTCGTTTTTGTATCAGTTATTTACCAAATGCTATGGCACGAACAATATGCCAGATTGCTCCAATATGTGCCATGAAGCAAGCAGTGTGGGGTTAAAAGATAGTATCGGCTTAGGTAAAGCAACCATCGTAATGGATGACTTTGAGCATTGTGACAGCGTGTGGAGTTTTGGGCATAATC
This sequence comes from Faucicola osloensis, assembly GCA_019353055.1. Classification (GTDB taxonomy): domain Bacteria; phylum Pseudomonadota; class Gammaproteobacteria; order Pseudomonadales; family Moraxellaceae; genus Faucicola; species Faucicola osloensis_C. The sequence continues at coordinate 56,244 of JABAHL010000009.1, read as the reverse complement.
CAGGTACCAATCACCCACGTATGCTAGAAACATTGGCAAATGTCGCTGAGCGTGGTGGCAAAATCATTGTGATTAATCCGCTTAAAGAGCGGGGACTTACCCGTTTTCAAGATCCAAAACGCCCAAGCCAAATGCTGACAAATGGTAGCACGCCACTTAGTCACTATTTTTTCCAGCTAAACATTGGCTCAGACTATGCGTTAATGACGGGCATACTCAAGCATTTAGATAATTGGGATCGCGAGGCACGGGATAACGTTAAAGCCACTATTTTTGATCATGACTTTATTCAAGCCCAGACCGTAGGCTTTGATGAAATGATTGCAGGGGTAAGGGCGACCGATTGGCAAACCATTTATCATATTACAGGGTTAGACGCGCAGCAAATTGAGCAACTAGCCCAGCTTTATCGAGAGAGTAAACGTCCTATTTTAACATGGTGTATGGGCATCACCCAGCATCGTCATGGTACGGACAATGTGCATATGTTGGCAAATTTAGCCTTGGTTATGGGGCATATTGGCAAGACAGGGACGGGACTTGCGCCGATTCGTGGGCATAGTAATGTTCAAGGTAACCGTACCATGGGTGTATGGGACAAGCCTTCAGATAAGCTACTTGATCAAATCGACAAAGTTTTTGGCATTAAGTCCCCTAGAGCGCATGGCTATAACGTTGTAGAGACCCTTGAAGCCATGCAACAAGGCAAGGTTAAAGTATTTATGAGCCTAGCGGGCAATTTTGCAGTGGCAACCCCCGATAAAGCACGTACAGAAGCGGGTATTCGCGGCTGTGAGTTAACGGTACAGATACAGACCAAGCTCAATCGTAGCCACTTGATTCATGGTAAAGAAGCCATTATTTTACCTTGTTTAGGACGAACAGAAATTGATAAGCAAGGCGACAATAACCAATACATTAGTATTGAAGATTCCATGTGTAATGTGGTGTTGTCACAAGGAGCGCGTCAGCCTGTTTCACATAAATTGCGCGCTGAAACTGAGATTATCGCAAGTATCGCTGCGGCTACACTTAGGCATAGCCCGATTCGTTGGGCTTGGTATGTAGAAGATTACGACCGAATTCGTAATGACATTGCTAAAGCCATTGAAGGCTTTGATAACTTTAACCAAAAAGTCTATACCAAACAAGGCTTTCATCTACCGCATCCTGCCAACCGTTATGAATGGCAGACCCAATCTGGTAAAGCCACCTTTTTCTTTACACCGTTAACCGAGATTTATGCAGATAAATTGACGGCTCAGCCCGATGATTTATTAACACTAACCAGTATCCGTTCTCATGACCAATTCAATACCACCATTTATGGGTTGGATGACCGCTATCGCAACGTTTTTGACACGCGGCAAGTAATTTTTATGAATGCTGATGATGCTGATAGATTGGATTTAAAAGCAGGTGATAAGGTGACTATCCAAAGTGAATACGGCGATGGTATTGAGCGAAAAGTCACAGGCTTTCAAGTCATTTTGTATGAAATCCCTAAAGGCAATCTAGCCATGTACTACCCTGAAGCCAATCCACTGATTGCGATGACAGATTTTGATAAAAAATCAGGCATGCCTGCCTTTAAAACCGTGTCGGTTAGACTGAGAAAATGTGCTTAATGATCATAGGGTTGCTTAAAAAACCCTATGGATGATTGTTAAATGTAAAAGTATCATTAAATAAAAAAGTATCATTGAATAAAAAAGTGATGATTGAAAAAACAGGCTGAAAAATTGAATATTTACGGTAAGCATCCGACCATCCCATCTACCACCATTCTAAAAAATACGAGATAGTGCCCACTTATTTTTAAGTAGGCACTAAAATGGCACAGACAAACACAACCAAACCAAAACGACGGACATACAGCAAAGAACTCAAGGCCTATCTCGTAGAACAAGCCTTAACAGGCAAACGCTCGATTGCTAGCCTAGCTCAAGGACACGGCATCAACCCAAATTTACTACAGAAATGGATAAAATCTGTCAGAGACGAGAAAATCGCAGCAACCTTATCTCAACCATTAGCCAGCTCAAATATCGAAACCAATCTCATTGATCATGGGTCTGAGCCTGCTTTCTTACCCGTTATCCTGCAACATAAAACCAAGCACGAAATAACACCGCAAGCAACTGCCTTCGCCCCAACCCTCACAGGCATACAGCTTCAAATCCCTAAGCATAACGGGACGCCAATAACGTTAAGCATTGCTCAAATTGACACCCATAGCCTTATTGAACTGCTACGGGGCTTACAATGATACAAATCAACCAAATCTGGCTATCCACGACAGCCATGGACATGCGAAGTGGCAGCAACAAACTACTCGCCTTTATTCTAGAAAAACACCATGGTATCAAACCGCACTGTGCCTACCTATTTTACAACAAAACAGGGACACGGCTAAAAGTGCTCATTCATGACGGACTAGGCGTTTGGCTGTGTAGCCGAACTCTAGATGACAGCAAATTTCATGGACTCAGTGAACGTCTCATGCGACATCACAGCCAATCCAACCAAAACACAGGGTTTGCCATCAATCAACAACAATTTAACGCCCTTATCAGCGGATTAGCTTGGCACAACTTAGACAAAGAGATACTCACCCCCGTCATCTGAATCATAACATTAAAAAATTCCCACTATCACAACCAACTCGCTGACAAGCTATAGTGGTTATGGCAACATAGCGCCATGACCGATCACAGCCCAACCGACCTAACCGACCCTAGCTACGCTGAACTATTGGCTAAAATAGCCCTGCTTGAACAACAACAAAAACAGCAGCAAGATGCGTATCAACAGCGTCTAAAAGAGCAGCAGCAACAATACGAAAAGCAGCTTAAAGCCTATCAGGTTCAAATCGAACATCTCATCGAAAAACAAAAACTGCTCATTCACCAACTATTTGGACAAAAGAACGAAGCATTAACGCCCAAACAAGACCATTTGGGCAAAGAATCTGCTCTAGAAGACCTATCTGCCCTTGAACAAATTAAAGACAATGCTCAAGCCGAGCTTGATAGCGACAGCCATACTGCATCGACAAACGAATCGGTCAATACAGATAGCCAAATGCTTATCACCCAAAGTGAAAGTAAGCAAACCGACACAAACTCAGATGACAACAAACCAGCGAAACCCAAACGCGAGCGGCGTATTGTCATCCCTGATAACCTAGAAGTCCGAACCATCATTCATGAGCCTGAATCAATCACTTGTGGTTGTGGCTGTCAAATGAAACAAATTGGCGAAGACGTACAAGACAAACTCGGACTTATCCCTGCTTGCTTTTACCGTGAACGCCACATCTATCCCAAATACGCTTGTCAGCATTGCCAACGTCAATCTTTTAGCAAACAGCCAATTGACGACACCCAAAACCAAAATCACCGCCTAATTCAAGCCAAAGTCCCTGCGGGGGTCATCGTTAAAAGCATTGCCACCGCTGAGCTACTAGCCCATATCATCATTAGCAAATTTGCTGATCATCAGCCACTATACCGTCAAAGCCTAATCTATGGGCGAAGTGGCGTGCATTTATCCGACTCAACAATGGCAGACTGGGTGGGACGCTGTGGTGTCGCCCTTGAGCCATTGGTGAAACGCTTACATGAATTACTATTAACCCAACCGATTCTGCATGCCGATGAAACCCCTGTCAATATTTTAAAGTTTAATAACAATAAGGGTAAGTTAAAGCAAGGCTATGTTTGGGCGTATCTGACCCCACAACATTGTCAAAGCTATGGTGGTTTTAAAGCGGTGGTGTATGACTTTGCCGAAAGTAGGCGGAATGAACACCCCAAAGCCTTTTTAGATAAGTGGCAGGGTCAGCTCATTTGCGATGATTATAATGGCTATAAGTGTTTGTTTAATCAAAAGCAAGCGGTTATCGAAGTCGGCTGTATGGCTCATGCCAGACGTAAATTCCATGAGCTTCATATCAAGGGTCAGAGTTTGGTGGCTCATGAAGCGTTGGCATTATTTCAAAAGCTGTATGCGGTTGAATGCCAGATTGATGCGTTATTTGAGAAAAATGAGACGCCAAGCCCTAGAGTCGCTACAACGGTAGTAGCCATCAGGCAACAACACGCAAAACCGATTGCCAAAGCGTTATATCATTGGTTACAGGAAAAAAGGTTAGGCACAACCAAGAACGCAAGTATTACCAAAGCAATCGAGTATTGCTTAAAACGGTGGCAAGCTCTGACACGTTATCTTGAGGATGGCAGTTTGCCGATTGATATGAGAAGCACTGCTTCGCAAGGGGCAGAGATGCGTCCTTGGGCGCTCGGGCGTAAGAATTGGTTATTCGCAGGATCGCTTAAAAGTGGGCAGCGTGCTGCGGTGATTATGTCGCTTATCCAGTCGGCTCGTTTGAATGGGTTGGATGTTTATGCCTACTTGTCTGATGTGCTTAAACGTCTGCCTACCCATAAAGATAAGGATATTGATGAGCTCCTGCCTCATGTTTGGAAAATGCAATAGGGGTTGGTCGGATGCTTACCTAGCAATCGAGCGTTTGCCTGTTAAGGCTTGTTCTACGAGATAGGCCTTGAGTTCTTTGCTGTATGTCCGTCGTTTTGGTTTGGTTGTGTTTGTCTGTGCCATTTTAGTGCCTACTTAAAAATAAGTGGGCACTATCTCGTATTTTTTAGAATGGTGGTAGATGGGATGGTCGGATGCTTACTTTTGATGCCATGAACGAAGGGTTTCAGGGGTACAGCCAAACTTCGGAGCAATGGCTTGTATGGCTGCCCAGAGTGAGGGATAATCTTTTTGTGATTCGATGAGTAATTCGACGGCTCGAGTCTTAATTTCAGTTGAGTATTGTTTGGTTTTCATAAGGGTATTGTCTCAGAGTTTTGGGTCTCCGACAATCCCGGGACGGTTCATATTTCGACATTCAAATACAAAAGGGCTCACTGAAGGTGAGTCAACTTTATTGAATGCTTTAAGAAAGATAGGAATTGATAAAATAACGTTCAAGAATTAACTAGAATTTTTAGAACTACCTTATATAAAAATGCCAATAGCGTCTAAAGGATATAGCACTATTGGCACCATATACTAGTACATTATGAATTCTTAGGCTTTACAGCGATGATTATATAATTTTCTCCTTCTGCTTTTAATTCAAAGTCAACTTTATCTCCTACAGTTAAACCATTTAATAAGGATGGGTCAGCAACTTTAAAGCCCATCTTCATTGCTGGCCAATTAATCGCAGGAATTGCTTCATGGTCGAGTGTTAAAATATTTTCTTTCGTATCAATAGCAGTAATCACGCCAATGGCTTGAGCCGTTGTAGCGGTAGAAGACTCCTTATTCATCTGCTCCATAGGTGCGTCTGCTTTCTTCTGCTCTGATGCTTCATTTTTACTACATGCGCTTAATGCAGCAATAGTGGTAACAAGAGCAATAATTTTCATGAATTTCAACATAATAAAACCTCTTTTGGGTGAGATAATAAAACTACCTATGTTTTGATAGTTTTCTTTTGATTAAAAGCTGATATACAGCCGGGATAACAAACATTGACAGTAGAGGAGCTGAAATCATGCCCCCAACCATAGGTAAAGCAATACGGCTCATCAATTCAGAACCTGTCCCAGTCCCTAAAAGTATAGGAATTAAGCCTGCCAAAATGACGGCAACCGTCATGGCTTTAGGACGAACGCGTAGTACAGCTCCTGTTCGGATTGCATCATTGAGTTGTTGCTCTGTTAAGGATGCCGTTGAAGAAGATAGGCTTTGCTGTGCATGCTCAATTGCTTGCTTTAAATAGAACAACATGACTACACCAAACTCTGCGGCAACACCAGCAAGTGCAATAAAACCAACAGCAATCGCAACCGAAAAGTGATAATCACTCAAGTACATAGCCCAAATACCACCAATCAACGCAAAAGGTAGTGTTGCCATAATCAGAACAGCATCTTGTACTTGCCTAAAAATCAAATAGAGCAATAGAAAAATAATCATCAAAGTAATTGGAATAACAACTTTTAAGCGAGCATTCGCACGCTCCATAAACTCAAATTGCCCTGAATAGCTAATGCTCATGGCAGAGGAGCGTTTTACTTTTTGATCAATAGACTGCTTCAAATCTTGTACAACCGAAGCTAAGTCACGTCCTTGTACGTCTACATAAACCCAACCACTAGGGCGGGAATTTTCGCTCTTCAGCATTGGAGGGCCATCTGTAATTTGAATATTGGCAACACTACTTAATACAATTTGTTGTCCAGATTCAGTTACAATCGGTAAATTTCTCAAAGCTTCCAATGAGTCTCGAATCTCTCGTGGATAACGTACATTAATAGGATATCTTGCTAATCCCTCAACAGTTTCACCAATATTTTCCCCGCCAATCGCAAATGATACAATTTGCTGCACATCGTTGATATTGAGGCCATATCGTGCAGCCTGCATACGGTTAATATCGACATCAACATATCGACCACCTGTGAGTCGTTCAGCCAAAGCCGAGCTAACTCCGGGCACCTGTTTAGCCACTTGTTCAATTTGCTGTGCTACCCGATCAATATCTTGCAGATCATTTGCTGAAATCTTAATCCCGATTGGACTTTTCACCCCAGTTGCCAACATATCAATCCGGTTACGAATAGGTGGCACCCAAATATTCGTTAAACCCGGTACTTGAACTGCTTTATCCAGTTCTTTTACTAATTTGTCAGGTGTCATACCTGAACGCCATTCAGACCGTGGTTTGAACTGAATCGTGGTTTCAAACATTTCTAATGGTGCAGAATCTGTGGCTGACTCAGCTCTCCCTGCTTTACCGAATACTGTTGCAACTTCAGGAACGGTTTTAATCATTCGATCAGTCTGTTGGAGTAGCTCAGAAGCTTTTGCTGCGGACAATCCCGGTAAAGCTGAAGGCATATACAGTAAATCACCTTCATCCATATTGGGTAGAAACTCCCCACCTAACCGTGTTAAAGGGAAAAGACTAATAAGGAAAATTAGCAATGCACCAAGTAAAATTGTCTTTGGATGAGCTAAAACCTTATCCAACATAGGGCTGTATATTTTGATCAGAAAACGGTTCAGTGGATTACGCTGTTCAGAAGGTAATTTCCCTCGAATCCAATAACCCATTAAAACAGGAATCAGGGTAATGGATAAACCAGCTGCCGCTGCCATGGCATAGGTTTTGGTAAACGCCAGAGGCGAGAACAAACGTCCTTCTTGTGCCTGTAAAGTAAAAATAGGAATAAAAGATAAGGTAATGATAAGTAAGCAAAAAAATAAAGCAGGACCAACTTCACTGGCGGAACGGGCAATAATATTCCAGCGTGCTTGAGTTTCTAATACTTGATTGGGATGTTCATGCTGCCAAGTCTCTATATGCTTATGTGCATTTTCAACCATCACAACCGCTGCATCAACCATAGCGCCAATAGCAATGGCAATCCCCCCCAGTGACATGATATTGGCATTTAGGCCCTGATAGTACATGACTAAGAAAGCCGACAAAATCCCAAGTGGTAAAGAAACAATAGCTACCATTGCTGATCGTAAATGCCAGAGGAAAAGTACACAGACTAAAGCCACCACAATAAATTCTTCAATTAATTTATGACTGAGATTCTCGACTGCCCGATCAATCAGTTTACTGCGATCATATACAGGAACAACTTGCACTCCTTTAGGTAAACTTTGTTGCAATTCAGCCAGTTTTGCTTTCACAGCAGTAATCGTTTCACGTGCATTCTTACCGGCCCGTAAAATCACAACACCGCCAACAGTTTCACCTTGTCCATTCAGCTCAGTGATACCACGACGCATTTCCGGTCCGAGTTGAATTGTTGCAACATCACCTAAAGAAACAGGAACACCCAAACTATTTGTTCGTAGTGGAATCTGGCGAAAATCATCTAAAGTTTTTAAATAACCAGAAGCTCGTACCATATATTCAGTTTCAGCCATTTCAAGGACTGAACCACCAGTTTCCTGATTAGCCTTTTGAATCGCTTCAATGACATTGTTTTGTGTAACACCTAAAGCCGCCATTTTGCTTGGGTCTAAGACAACCTGATATTGCTTCACCATTCCCCCAATCGTGGCAACTTCAGCCACATTGGGTAATGTCTTTAGTTCATACTTTAAAAACCAGTCTTGTATGCTTCTCAGTTGTGCAAGGTCATGTTGTCCTGTTGGATCAACTAACGCATATTCATAAACCCAGCCAACGCCTGTGGCATCTGGCCCTAATGAAGATTTCGCATTTGCAGGAATTCTTCCCTGAATCTGATTTAGATATTCCAATACACGCGAACGGGCCCAATAAAGATCGGTATGTTCATCAAAAATGACATATACAAATGAATCACCAAAAAAAGAATAACCGCGAACAGTTTTAACACCGGGCACCGATAACATGGTTGTTGTTAAAGGATAGGTCACCTGATTTTCAACAATCTGTGGTGCCTGACCGGGAAAATTAGTTCGTACAATGACTTGTACGTCAGATAAATCTGGTAAAGCATCAACAGGAGTATTTTTAACAGCCCAAGTCCCCCAGATAGCCAGAACTAAAGCAGCTAGTAATACAAATACTCGATTCGTAATAGAAAAGCGAATAATACGAGCGATCATAATAGTTCTCCCGTTAGTTCTTCAAAGATGCCATAGACATCTTGGAAATGTCAGAAATAACGTAAGCATCTCCAACTTTTGTAAAACTAAAGTTGACCTGGTCACCTTGCTGAATTCGGGTAAATGGTTGTACGGGCTGTTTAAAGCTCATGGTCATAGCACCCCAGCCCAACTCAGGAATAGCTTGGTGTGAAATGGTAATATCTTGATTTGTGACTTTTTCAACTTTACCAAGACCTTGATATGTTGACCTCTTAATCGTTTGAGATGATGCAATTGGTTGCCTAGTGTTGAGCTTATCCAATACGCCTTGCAAATTTGCTTCAGAATCAATCAGAAATTGTCCTGAAATCACTACTCTCTGACCAGCTTTCAACCCTTGCAGGACTGCAATTTTATTGCCATCACTTTGCCCTAACTGTACAACAACTGGTTCAAAACGTCCTTGCTCATGAGCCACAATGACAACATTCCGAGTACCTGTCCGTATAACAGCTTGCTCTGGTACAACCAAACTGCTTTGGGGATTATTTATTATATTGACAGAAGCAAACATCCCTGGCTTAAGTTGACCACTAGGATTTGGTAATTCAATCCGAACTTTAATAGTTCTTGATGTTGTATCTAAGGTAGGCAAAATGTCGATAACTTTGCCAGTTACTTTTTGAGAAAAAGCAGCAAAATTGGCCTCTACACTCATACCTCGTTTGATTCCAGCAATTTGTTTTTCAGGAACGGCTGCCTCTAGCCAAATCGGGTTGATACCTTTAATTGTGGCCAAGGTTTGTCCCATAGCCAAAGCCATACCATTGCGGACTTCTAGTGAATCAATAAATCCACTCACTGGAGCACTTAACGTAATATTAGATTGCACTCGACGAGTTCGCTCAACTTGATGAATCACATTTTGTGGTATTCCTAAAAGCTGCAAACGTTGACGGCTTGCTTGAATAAGGGAACGATCTCCAGTACGGAGCACAGCTAAAAATTCAGTTTGCTCTCCAGTCCATTCTGGTATTGAAATATCAGCAATAGGACTCCCTTGCCTTACCATATCTCCAACAGCATGCCCATACACTCGCTGAACAAAACCACTTGCTCTGGTTTGCAAAATAGCTGTTTGCCGTTCATTAGCCTGTAATATGCCATTGGTTAATAAGGTATTACCCATTACAGCTTGTTCAACTGTGCCGTAACGGATGGCTAAATTTTGTTGAAGAGATGGATCTATTTTGACTGTAGGACGACTTTCATCCGTCATCGCAGTATTTTCGTCTGCATATTTAGGCACCAATGGCATATCCATGTATGGAGACTTGCCTGGCTTATCAAAACGCTGTTCTGGCTTCATAGGGTCATACCAATACAATACTTTGGCATCCTGTTGCTGACTTGCCGATGTCGATTGAGGACTCTCGTTCTGTTGTGCAAACCAATATCCAGCACCACCACCTGCAACCAAACTAATTGCAGCAATACCCATGACAGTCACTGCCAGTTTATTTTTTAACATTATGGTTGCTCCTCAACATAGTTTAAGGTTGGTTCTTCAAAGGCAAAATAAAGTTGGGCTTTAGTCACAGCCTGTTGTTGTTGGAGATCAATGAGACGCAATCGTTGTTCTAGAAGAGCTTGTCGGGCAACAATGATATTGGTCAAATTAGTTTTCCCCGCTTGATAACTTGCTAACTGTAAATTCACTTTTTGTTTGGCAAGAGGAATACTCTTTTGCATCGTGCGATTAATTTGTTGGTCAAGAGCGTCAAGATCAGATAACCCTTCATCTAACAAGGTGAGATATTCACGATACTTAACCTCTTGATCGGCAGTAATCTGGTTTTGTTCAGCTAAAGCTGCTTGAATGAGTGGACCACTCTGTTTTTTTGAAAAAACAGGGAGTTCAGTTGTCAGTTGCACACCGATCATATCGCCAAACTCAGGTTCTCGATGCTGATAAGCAAACTCAATGCCCCAATCTGGTTTTTGCAAAGCTTGAGCTTGCCTAAGTTTTGCTTCAGCCGTTTTCTTTTCAGCCTGATAAGCTTTTAACTCAGGATGTTGGTGCAAGTGATGATACAACTTTGATGTATCAAGAGAGATTATTGGTGCTTGGGTAGATAAGGTTTCAATTTGAGAGATGTTTTCAGTTGGTTCTGCACTTACCAGTCGATGTAGTTCTAACTTGGCCTTTTTTAAATCTCGAAGTAAATCATCTTTTTGATCGAGTAGAACATTACTTTCAAGTCTTGGATCAAGTGCATCAGCAACCATTGTCCGACCAGAGGTGACCTGTGTTTGGGTCATCTGAGAAAGTAATCGATTCTCTGAAAACAGTTCATCGTATAGCGCCAATTTACGCTCAAGATAAAAACGCTTAAGCCAAGCGGTTGCGACTTTCTGTCGTAACTCAATACGTAGAATCTCAGTTTGAGCAGTGACTGAACCCAATTCAGCTTTTGCTAACTCGACCTCGGCTTGTCTTTTGGCGCGGTTTGGAAAATCTTGCATAACGCCAATTTTCTGCATGGTCATGCCATCTTGTGTGATTGACCATGCAGCATCACCAGATATAGGGTAATTATCTAAGCCCACAAATAGTTTAGGGTTGGGTAAAATACCTGAAGCTGAAACCATATTCTCAGCTCCCTCAATCTGAGCCCTATTTGCTCTTAGGGTAGGTGCATATTGCTCAGCAAGCTTCAAAGCTGTATCCAATGTCAGTGGCTCGGCATAAGCTTGACCATAGATCAAAGAGAAACAGATCGTAGCTATCTGCCATCTCACCCTGCGAGATAGCTTTTCTTTATAAAATTTCATATTTTTAGCTCTAAAATGATATACACGCGCACGTGTAGAACATCCATAGAAAACTCTATGAATGACGAAGAATTATCAAATTAGTTAGAGCGTGGGGGCTTCCATAAACCTGAAGGGTATGGAGCAGGAAGATTTTGATCTGGAAAATAAAAGACTGATCGCTCTACGGGTGAGAATACCGTTGAGTGCAAAATGCTTTGAGGATCACTGGCGTACGCAATTTTGGCAAAAGACATAATGCAATCTTGCTCAGACATACAGGATGGATCATGTAAAGATTTTTTGGCCTTTGTCTCTATTTTCATACCATCAGTGTGCATTGTATCCTGATTTTGAGATGCTTCCATTGGTATAGGTTGCATCTGTTCAGATGGCATTAAACACCACTTATGTACAGACGAAGCAGCAGCAGCCGATCCTACTAAAAGGATAGCAAACGATAAAAACAGCGATAGGCATGTTTTTAACCACTGCATAGATTTAGACCAAAATTTAAGTTTCTTTAGTTTTAACCTGACTCTCAACTCTTTTTTCTAAAGCCCTGTAAATACTAGGCTTGCAATTTTTGGCTAAAAAGTTATTAAATTTTAAGCCTTTTAAAATTAATGAATTATAAAGAGTTGAGAGTGGAGTAGTTTTACATATTCGAAATTAAATAGCAATAATTTTATGAATGATAGCCAAAGCTATCATTCATGATACTAAGTCATATCACCTTAAAAAACTAATTCGATACCTGCACCATATTTCCAACCTTTCTCAGACTCCGTAGCTTCTTGCATAGAGGTAGCTTTTTGTCCTTTTTCATATTGATAAGCCACATCAATAAAAGGCCTGATTCTTTTAGTTATCTCATACCGCGTTTTAATACCAGTTTTTACTGAACCGTCCCGAGTTTATCGGAGACAAGATTGCTTGAGTCAAGCAGCATAGCCTGACGGTTTTAATGAACAATAGTAAATATTCTCCGCATCCACTACGAGCCTAGCTCTCCGTCTTGCACTCGGGCGAAGCAGTGCTTCGCTAATCCTCGTTCAGGCGACAAATATCCATTTCTAGAATGTAATCGCTCATGGTTGTACCAGTGTACCCAATCAAGGGTAGTTAAAGCAACATCATTGATGCCTTCCCATTCATGTTTGAAGTAATCAATCACCTCCGTTTTGTATAGCCCATTGACGCTTTCAGCTAGGGCATTATCTGAGCGAGGAATAGCAAAACACTGCTTTGCCCGAGTGCAAGACGTAGGGCTATGCCCGAAGTGGAGTCACCAGTTGTACCTACCGATGCGGCAAGTCCAGACTGTTTCAGCCGTTCACCGTATTTAATCGATAGGTACTGGCTGCCTTTATCACTATGATGAATTACCCCGCTAGGTCTGCCACGAGCATCTAACGCTTGATTTAGAGCATCAAGTACCAGTTGGGTATCCATGCGATTGGATACTTTCCAACCGACGATGACCCGTTTAAACACATCAATGACAAAGGCGGTGTAAACCCAGCCTGTTTTAGTCTTGATATAGGTAAAGTCAGCGACCTGAGGAGCACTGCTCCGCAAGAGTCTTTTCTTGTTTGGGGCATCGGCAGTAAAATTGCGTTTGACCAAATCAGCGGGTTTGTCTTGGTCATCACGCTGTTTGGTGGTGATTTTGCCTTTGCCCCGCCATACGCCTTGAATGCCTAGCTGTTTCATCAGTCGTTCAACCGTGCAGCGACCTAATTTGGGCATACAATCCTGCTTAAGCTTATGCCAGACTTTACGGATACCATAACGACAGCCACTGTCTTGCCAAATTTGTTTAATTTGCTCTATGAGGTGTTTGTCACTTTGTTTACGTCGGCTTTGCTTCTCTGGGTTTTCCTGCTCGTCTTTGATGCGATAATAGGTTGATGGAGCGATTGGCAGAATTCTGCAAATCAGCTCGATCCCATATTTTTCTTTTTCATCATCAATGAATTTGACCATCACTTGGGTTTGCGGCCCTTCTCCGCCTGGGCTTCAATACCGGCTGCCTTGCGAATGATTTCGTTCGCTTGTTTGAGTTCTCGGTTTTCTCGCTCAAGTTCAGCGATACGAGCAGCTTGGCTTTGAGTAGTAACGGTCACAGGATTTTGCTTAGCTAGGTGCTTTTGATGCCATGAGCGTAGGGTTTCAGGGGTACACCCGAATTTGGGGGCGATGGCTTGGATGGCCGCCCACAGTGAGGGATAATCTTTTTGCGATTCGATGAGTAATTCGATGGCTCTACTCTTAACTTCTGTTGCGTATTGTCTGCTTTTCATTTTGGTATTGTCTCAGAGTTTTAGGTCTCCGACAATCCCGGGACGGTTCAATCAGCGTGCATCTCAGAATTCGGATTATATAGGGGTTAGAACAGAAAACGGAGAAAATAATATGCTAAGGTAAATTAAGGAATTTTGTCGATAATTTATCAGCTTGATGATAGGAAACCTATCCAAAAAACGAGTGTTTTTTTGGACATTATTAGGGTATCTCAAATATTCGACACCATTTCTTAACGCTCGATTTTTTGAATTTTGGGTAAAATTTAATGCAATTATCATAAATAAAAAATAAATAGTTGAAGAATTAAATGATAATGATTATTATTTGCAAACTAAAAATCATTATCATTTAAATTTTAGGGAAATTTATGTTGCAGACTGAGATTCAAAATCGGTTGGCTTTACAAAATCTAATCAACGCTTATTGCTATGAACTTGGGGTCGGGCGTTATATAGAGGTTTCAGAGCAAAATGAAGCGTGTTTAAATTTTTCACAACGTCAACCCTTACTTGAAGTGCCTTTGTTGCCTACGTCAATGTTATTACGAGTGCCTATTGACAAGGTAAGTCAGCTAGGTAATGTACGATTTTTGGAAGAGCCGACGGTATTTTTGAATGGTCAAAGCTGTGATTACACTGCATCAACAGTGGCAACATTGGTATTACAAAGTATTGCTTATTATCAATTATCATCTAACACCCAATCCACTACTGATAAATCACATGAGGTGTTAGGGCGTTGGTTACAAAGTTATGAAGGGTTAGGCAAGATACTTACCCATCGTTTAGATAATATTGATGATATTGTCAGTGCAGAATTAAATTTTGTGGAGACGGAACAAAATCTCATATATGGTCACACCATGCACCCAACGCCCAAAGGTCGAGATGGTTTTTATGCACAAGAATGGGAACAATACGCCCCTGAAACACAAAGTAAATTCCAACTTAACTATTGGTTGGTGCAGTCAGATTATGTTACAGGTAACTGGGTGGACGGTGAAGATATTTATCAAGAGCTATTAACTAAGCTCACACCTTATTTAACAGACTATCAGCAAAAAATGCTACAGCAACACACAGATTATCGGTTGTTGCCATTACATCCTTGGCAAGCAAGATTTTTGCAACAGCAACCTTGGTATGAAACGTTGTTTCAACAGCAAAAAATCTATCCGTTAGGAGCAATGGGCTGGTATCTATCACCGACCACTTCGGTCAGAACGCTTGCCAGTTTTGATGCCCCTTGGATGTTCAAGCTTTCCCTATCAGTTGCTATTACCAATTCAGTCAGAATCAATTTAGCCAAAGAGTGTCAGCGTGGCTATTATGCTTGTCAAATCTGGCGAAGTGAGTTTGGCAAACGTCTAAAACAACAATACCCCACCTTGTCAGTCATTAATGACCCTGCTTGGCTTGCACTCACCATTGATGGTGAGGTTATTAATGAAACCATTTGTATTTTAAGGGACAATCCATTTGACCCATCTATACAAGTTTCAAATTTAGCCAGTTTATGCCAAGACCATCCGACTCGATGTACCAATCGAATTAAGACATTATTCCAAGCGATTAAAGCAAATACTGCCCAAGATAACACAGTCATTGCTAGCGACTGGTTTGACAGCTACTTAAAAGTAGGATTTGAGCCATTAGTGTCGCTTTATTATGAACATGGGTTGGGGTTTGAAGCCCATCAACAAAATAGCTTGCTTGAGTTAAAGGATTATTATCCAAGCCGATTGTGGGTAAGGGATAATCAAGGATTTGGCTATATTGCCGAGTACGCAGGCTCATTAATAGATGAAATACCCGCCTTAATGGATGAGGCAGAATGTGTTGTGCCTGAATTTTTTGCCAATGAGCGATTTGCTTATTATATTATCGCCAACCATCTATTTGGACTTATCACTGCTATTGCACGTACAGGTTGGGCAAGCGAAGAGCAACTACTCACGCAACTCGTCAATAGATTGATGGCATTAGAACAACGCTATCCTCATCGAGAGTTATTTGAGCTATTGCTTAGACAGGACATGCTTCCTTTTAAGGGTAATTTATTGACCCGTATGCAAGGGTTGGATGAATTGACTGCACCTGTTGAAACCCAATCTGTGTATGTCAATGTGCCAAATCCATTACAACCTATTTATTCACGTCAATTAAATAATGGGGTGCATTGTGCTTGATGTCATTGGTATTGGTTTAGGTCCTTTTAATTTAAGTTTGGCTGCCTTGCTTGTGCAAGCGAATGAATCAAAAAAAGCAGTAACCTCTAATATAACTTCTCTGTTTTTTGAAAAAAATAGTGATTTTAATTGGCATGAAGGAATGTTGTTACCAAAAACTACGCTCCAAGTCCCATTTTTTGCTGACTTGGTGACGTTGGTTGCCCCCACCAGTCGGTATGGTTTTTTGAATTATTTAAGCCATAAAAAAAGACTGTTAAAGTTTTATTTTTTAGAAAATTTCAAAATCCCTCGTCAGGAATACAATGATTATTGCCAATGGGCTGCTCATCAATTACCCAATGTGGTTTTTGATAGTCATGTAAAAAGTGTCGAAAAATCTAGCTGTGGCGTGGGCTATGTGGTTACTGTCATACAAAATGGCATCAGTCACCGCTACCATGCTCGTCATGTGGTCATTGGGACAGGTACACAGCCGACCTTGCCGAAAGTATTACAGGCTGTCGCTAATGACATGCCTAATCGTTGTATGCACTCTGCTAACTTTGCCCGTCAGTTTGATTTGTCCGCACTAAAAAAGCACATCGATATTCCACATATTTTGGTTATCGGGTCAGGGCAGTCCTCAGCTGAAGTGTATCGTCATCTGTTGCAACAGCAGTACACCGATAGCAAGCTTAATTATGAGCTAGACTGGGTAACACGGTCGTCAGGGTTTTTTCCGATGGAGTATTCGCCACTTGGGTTGGAGCATTTCAGCCCTGCTTATACAGAGTATTACTACCATTTGGATGAGTCTATCAAGGCTCAACTACTGTGTGAACAAGGTCTGATGTATAAAGGCATGGGCATGAGCACGATTCAAGATATTTATCAGCTACTGTATGAACGTACCATAGGTAATCGTCCTCAGCATTGCACCTTGATGGCAAACTGTCAGCTTGATTCCGTGGTAAGAGTCGATGAGCGTTTAGCGGTGCAGTTTTTTCAACGTCAGCAACAGCAGTCTTGCCAAAAGACTTATGATTGTATTATCGCTGGAACAGGTTATCAACATCAATTCCCAAGTTGTATGGATGCTCTGATGCCAGAAGTGACAACAACGACTTTGGGACAGCCCAAAATTAGCCATGATTATCGTTTGATATTGGGTTCATCAACAGAGCATGTTGGGGAAGTGTTTGTACAAAATCAAGAATTACACAGTCATGGCATAGGTACACCCGACCTTGGGCTGGGGGCGTATCGAGCAGGGGTGATTGCCAATCAAATTTTGGGCGAGCCTTATTTTGATACGCAAGCTTTGACGGTATTCCAAACTTTCGGTCATGCTAACAATGTGTCACATGATGAGGTGCCATAAATGAAATCAGCGATGATGACACAGCTACCCAATCAATTTAGTCGAAATTTTTATCAAAAAACCTTTTGCTTGCGTGCGTTACGCTATCCTGAAGATATGCCATTGATTTACCAATGGATGCACGCCGAACATGTTGTCGCTCAATGGCAATTACACCTGCCAATGTCAGCACTTAAAGCCCATATCGAAAAAGCTCTTGCTGATGACCACCAGCGTCTATACATCGTTGTCTGCGATGGGGTGGATATTGGCTATACCGAAGTTTATGAAGCCAAACGTGACCGTCTTGCTCGCTATTACCAAGCTAAAGATAGTGATATTGGCTGGCATTTATTGTTGGGTAATACGGATGCGGTGGGTCGAGGCTACCTAAAACCGACAGGGATGCTGATTTCAGAGTTTATTTTTGAACATACTGAGGCAACTAAAATTGTGGTAGAGCCAGATAGCAGCATTGAGTTATATCAATGGGTGACAAAGCAATTTGGCTATTTTTTGCAACGCTATATTGAGATGCCTGAGAAAAAAGCCAGTTTGTACTTTTGTCATCGTGAGGATTTTTATCAATCAAATGGCTATCAAAGTTTTTATCCAACAATCACAGATACTTTGTAATCCTAGCTTAGGGTCGTATGGGTAATTGCTGATATGTCAAAACACACACCACAGTCACTGTCAAATTCTGCTGTGATTTTTTCGCTCCTACTTGGCGGTGTAGTCGTCAGTCTCAGCAATAGTGCATTAAACCCCGCTATCCCACTGTTTATGCAAGTGTTTGGTGTTCCACTAGTGAGCGCTAGTTGGGTATTAAATGCTTATGTGATTGCCATGGCAATCGGGCTAATCATGGTGAGTTATTTAGCGACAATTTTTGTCCGAAAAACATTGTATTTGACTGCCCTTGCGGTCTTTGGTTTGGGGTCAATGATGGGTTATTTTTCACCCAGTATTGATTGGGTGATTGGGGCAAGGTTTTTACAGGGTCTAGCAGGGGGGATTTTGATTCCTTTGTCGGTAGGGATATTGTACCAAATCGTACCACATCAGCGTCAAGGTCAGACGATGGGGCTGTGGGGTATGGTGGTGATGTTGGGTTTGGCAGTTGGTCCATTGATTGGGGCGTACTTGGTCAAGTGGTATGGCTGGGATGCGTTGTTTATTATCAATTTGCCTTTGATGGGATTGGCATGGGCTTTGGTCTGGCATTATCTACCACATCAGCAAGCTAAAATCCAGCAACGAAACTTGGATAAAAAAGGCTTGTTAGGGCTTTGTTTTTTGATACTGGGTGGTTTTGTGTGGGAGCGTGTGGCTCATCAATATACTGCTCAATTTTCTGAGTGGATGATGGTTGCCATGATCGGACTGGGTGGGATACTGAGTTATGGTAGCTATCGTTGGTGGCTCTATGAATATCACCATGCGACCCCTTTGTTACAGGTAAACATTTTTGATAATCGTATCTATCGCTATTGCACCATTATCAGTGTGACGCAAACCATCGGCTTGATGCTGTATTTAATCTTGTTGCCAATGCTGATACAACAAGTCATGCACCACCCTGCCACATGGACGGGGTGGGTGTTGATGGCATCAACCTTGATAGCGAGTGTTACCACGCAATTAGTGGGCAAAATTGTTGACAAGCAGGGTGCTAGACTGCTCGGTTGTTGGGGTGTGATATTGACCGCATCAGCAAGTTTTGGTTTGGCTTGGCAGTTGGTGGATATTTCTATCATTGCTGTGGTCATATGGGTTTGTGTGCATGGATTGGGCGTAGGGCTTGCTTATATCCCAACCACGACCGTTGGTTTTAGCCAACTGCCTGCTGATAAAGTTACAGAGGGTGCATCGCTCAATAATATCAGTCGCCGAATATGTTCAGGGTTGGTGATTTGGCTTGCGATGGCGTATGTCAATTATCGTCAAACACAAGCCGTTAATGAGGTCGGCATTTTACAGGAGCTATTGTTATTAATAGGTGGGATGTTATTGCTTAGTTTGCCCTTTGCATTTGCATTACCAAGAACATCGAGTAGTTTTATCAATCAACAACAATCATAAATTTAAGGGGAATATTTTGACATCTAACGCTTTGCAAGTGTGGCAGTCGCCACTGGATACTGCAATTATTCACGAAGTTGAGCAACGGGTTATCCGCCAGTTGTTACAGGCATTATTGTTTGAAGATATTTTGTCAAACGTATGTGTGGTTGAGTGTTCAAGTCTTGAGCAGGGCTTGGTTCAGTTTAGTATCACGTGTCCGAACGATGTGGTATATAAAGCCATTGGGCGAGTGCATTTTAGCTTTGGCATGATTCGCTTATCTGATACGCCTGTAACCAAAACTTATCAAGGTATGCAAACAACAGTCCACCTTGATGATGTCATTAATGATGTGTTAATGCCATTAGAAGAGGCAACGCTTAAAGACAGTTTTATCAAAGAATTACGTCAAACGTTCATCCATGATTGCCAATCACTCCACCATAGACAGCAACATATCAAACAACTACACGAGATGACTTACGATGAGTTGGAAGGCTATTTGGACTTTGGACATCCGTATCACCCTTGTTATAAATCAAGACTGGGTTTTAGCTTAGAAGATAATGACCGTTTTGGTCCAGAATTTGCCCATCCGATACAACTGGTGTGGCTAGCGGTTAATACAGAGCTATTGGTCACTAACACCACGCAAGAGTTTGGTTATGCCAGTTGGTGTCGCCAATATCTTGGTGATGAGATTTATGAGCAGTTGTGTGAACGGCTATCGCAATATGAATTAGCTGTTGAGCATTTTGCGTTCGTCCCTGTTCATCCTTGGCAGTGGCAAGCGACATTAATAGAGGCATTGACACCCCTAATGCAAACGCATCAAGTGGTCTATCTTGGTGAAGTTGGCATGGAGTATTATGCCCAGCAGTCGATTCGTACCTTAGTTTATCACCCTACTGATAATAAAAAACACGCCCTATCGCCATCACCTTATCTCAAACTGGCAATGCACTTGGTGAATACATCAAGTACCCGTATTTTGGCAAAACATACAGTATTAAATAGTGCAACCATCACACATTGGTTAAAAACATTGGTGGCGAACGACAAGCAAGCCGTGGATTTGCAAGTGAATTTCTTGGGTGAAGTCATGGGGGTGAGCCTAAACCACGAACGCTTACAACAACAAGGCTATCATCACCCTGCAATCTATGGCGGTTTGGCAAGTATATGGCGTGAAAATGTTCATCAGTATTTAGGGCAAGGGCAGTCAGCATTCCCGCTCAATGGTATTAGTTATATTCAGCCAAATGGCAAACCTTTGATTGATAGTTGGTTGCAACGTTATGACATGGCAGATTGGGTGGGTCAACTGATTGACGTGACGGTTACACCGATTATCTATATGCTATTTGCCCAAGGCATTGCATTGGAGTGCCATGCCCAAAATATCGTTTTGGTGCATGATGATGGCTATCCCATCAAGGTGTTACTGAAAGATTTGCATGATGGCATTCGCTTTTGCCCTGATAAGCTGACTCACCCTAATACCAAACCTATCTTAGAGCAACTACCACAGGCACATGCAAGGCTTAATCGTGGCTCATTTATCGAAACAGACGATACCGCAGGTATTCGTGATATGACGGTTGCTTGTCTGTTTTTTGTGGCATTTGCTGATATTGCTATTTTTTTACAGACCCATTATCACTATTCAGAAGCCGTATTTTGGCAACAAGTGGCTGATAGTATTTATGCCTTTGCACAACGCTATCCCGAACATCAATCTCGCTATCAGTGCTTTGACTTGTTTGCTGAAAAAACCAGAATTGAATCACTGGCAAAACGTCGATTATTTGGTGACCGTGATTTTCCAATCAAATGGCTAGACAATCCATTGTCTCAGTTTAAATTGAAGCAGGGGTAACAATGTCTCTAACAGCTCCCAAGCAGGACAACCATACGACACCCTATCAGCCAATCGCTCACACGAGCGATGGTGATGCCAGTCAGACACTTTGTTTATCCGCTGAATGGCAAATCATGGCGAATATAATCGAATGTTGTTTACTAGAAAACTGGCTATCCCCCAATCATATTATCAGCACAAGCACCAGTCTGTTAATGCAGCAGCCACTGTGGCTAAAGACTGCTTTATATTCAGCCTTGCCAACGGCTTACCATGACTTATTGGAGACGGATAGTGATTGTCTGCATCTCATTTTAGGTGATGGCTGTGAGATGATGATACAGGTAGAACATGGGTTTTGTAGTCCTTGGCGACTAAAAAAATCAACTTATCCTTTGGTCAGGCTTGCTCACGGTACTAGCATATGCGTTGAACAGATAAGCCAGCCAAACGACGCTGTGTACTATCAAGTTATTACCGATAGCAAGGCATTATTAGCCCTTTTATTACAAGGGCTAGCCAATAATCCAGCTAACACAAGTAATAACCCACAAGGCATTAATCTGTTGCAAGAACAGCTGAAACTTGCCAAACGTGCCTTGCTTTGGTCACAGCAAAACGCTATCTCAAACTCCCATGTTACCCCGATTAATGCACAGGCTCACTGGTATCAGACTTGGCGAGTGGCGGAGCAATGGGCATCCTTATGCGATAGACCCTTTCATCCGCTTGCCAAAGCAAAAATCGGCTTTGACCAAGCAGACTATCAAGCCTATATGGCTGAGTTTAACCAACCCATTTGCCTAAATTGGGTGGCGCTTGACAAGCGATATGTGATGTATGGTTCGGGTGTGGCAGATTTATCCCAACAGACCCCTGCTAACTTGCTACTATCAGCACCACAATACCAAGCCCTGAATCAAGAGGTGTGTGAAAAAAATCTCTCAACGACACACATTGCAATCCCTATCCATCCGTGGCAACTTCCCCGTATGCTTGAACGGTTGTATGGGACAGAGCATCAGCAAAAAATCGTGGTGGTTTTGGATTTTCAGGCATTGACGATGTTGGCAAGTTCATCCACTCGTAGCCTACTGTTAGACAGCCCTTCTGCTTACAGTACCAAACTGCCATTGGCTATTTTTGCACTCAATTCGCAACGCTACTTACCACCACTTAAGCTAATTAATGGTGAAAAAAATCAACGAATCTTACAACAGGCAAAGACGCTTGATGCCACACTCAAAGCCCAGTTGTATTTGTGGGAAGAAACACAGTGGTGGACATATATGGAGCAGGGGCATTGCCACGATAAAAGTAGTGATAACCCTTATTTTTATCAAGAAAAGCCCACGCAACTCGGCATTTTATTGAGACGATTGCCTGAAGAAGTATGTCGTGATACCACTCGGCTTATACCCATGGCAAGTCTGGCTCACTATGGTTCTGACTATCATCTGTTTGATGAATGGTTCAAAGACAAGTTAGATGATATGTCACGACTACACACAGCCGTGCAGGAAGCATTTGCAGAAATCTGCGAGATATTTTTTGGTACGATGTTACGCTGTCTAAAGCTGGGATTTATCCCCGAGTTACATGGTCAAAATATCGTACTTGTTACCGAGCAAGCTCACACGGTTGGGCTATTGTTGCGTGACCATGACTCTGTGCGTATTTATTTACCTTGGCTAACTGAACAAGGCATAGCCGACCCCTGTTATTTGAGTCCGCCAAATTTTCGCAATCGACTGTATTGCCAATCTGCAACAGAACTGCTGTTTTACTTTCAATCATTGGGTATTTTAGTGAATATCAGAGCCATTATTGAGAGCCTTGCCAACCACTATCAGATTGACGAAGCATCGCTGTGGCAAGTAGCTTATCAGCAGTTAACCACCCAATTAGCCACGCTGGCATTGGATGAACAACGCCGTATATGGTTAGTTGAGCAACTGTTAAAGCAACCAACCTACCCATACAAAACCTTGCTATTGCCTATCGCTGAGCGAGGCGATGAACAACACGGAAGTATGCCAGCAGGAGCAAGCTTGACAACCAATCCTTTTTATCAAATATCTCATCAATTTTCTCAATAATTTTTTCAACAAGGTTTGGCAATGGCACGGATATCTCAAGAACTTATTGACGCTTATCAAACTATTAACACTTCAACCATTGGGCATCTCATCGGTGAAGGCTATGTTGCAGGTTTAAGACCGATTGCCCCATGTCAGAAAGTCTATGCAGGCAACTTGGTGACCGTGATTTTGAAAAATGAAAATACACAAGCAATTCGTCAAGCATTGTTAAATTGCCAATCAGGTGATGTGTTATGTATTGATGCTCGAGTATTGAATCATAGAGCTTGTTGGGGGGCGTTACGTACTTGTATCGCTATGTATCATGGTGTCAGTGCGGTTATGGTATTAGGTAGAGTGACAGATTCACGAGCCATAGAGCAACTTGGTTTTCCTGTATTTGGGCTTGGTATCAGTCCTTTAACGACCAGTGCAACGCTTGATAATGCCAATAACAATGAAGATAACACTGCTTCACTGTATCAACCAATACACTATAGCCATGAAGGCTATGCTATCACGCTCAATAACAATAGCTTGGTGGTACTAGATAATGATGGGGTGTTTGTACTATCTTCATCGCAAGCTATGTTACTCAAAAATGAGTTGCAATCAAAACAACAACAAGATGATGAAAAATTCTCAAGCTTCATGGGTGAATTTACTTAAAAGTTAAAATTTTTCAAAATTTTAACTAATAATGATTATCATTATTAATTAGATGTGCTAATATTACTCAATTGTTACAAAACCAAAATAATTTGTTAGATTTGAGTGAGGATTCTTATGTACCAAAAAGCTTTTATAGTGACCCTGCTAGCAGTTGCGGTTAACCAACAACTGCATGCTGAAACCGCCAAAGCACAAATATCAGCGAACGATGATATACCTACCACAACGTTGGATGAGTTGACACTCTACGCCGGAATCAAATCAGGCACGGTATTGGCACAAAAAATCAGTGAAATGCCTGAAGTCACCCAAGTCATTAGCGAAAAACAAATTTCCCAACAAGCAGTAGCAGGTCGTACCGTCATTGATGTTTTAGGACAACTTGTGCCAAGCTTAGGTGCAGGCAGTGGTACGGCGAGTAACTTTGGGATGACCATGCGCGGCAGACCTGTCCAATACCTTATCAATGGCGTACCATTGACAGGCTCTCGAGATATTTCACGCCAAATCAATAGCATCAACCCTAAACAGTTAGAGCGTATCGAAGTTTTATCAGGAGCAACCAGTATCTATGGGTCTGGAGCGACAGGTGGACTGATTAATCTAGTGACCAAATCTAGCTACCAACAAGGGCTACATGGTGAAAGTCGTATTGGCATATCGACCAATAATAATTTTAACAAAGAGGCGTTGGGTTATAGTGCGGGGCAGACAGTGACTTTTGGTAATGACAAGCTTAACGCCCGAGTAGATGTGGATTATGAATCAAGGGGTGGACGCTTTGATAGTGACAATAAACGCATTGCCCCAGAAGTTTGGCAAACGGATTTACAAGATACTGATAGTTTGAGCGTCAACACCAATCTCAACTATCAAGCCACACCCACACAAAACATCAATTTGGCGGCTACTTACTATAAAGACCAACAAGATACCGACTATGCCCCTGATTATGGCAAAGGGTTAGGTGTGCTACTCAAAGGCGATACACCATCAATGCAAGCCATCAAAGGGTTGCAATTAGACAATCAACCCTTTACCAAAAAATCCACCGTGAGCCTTAACTACAATAACAGTGATATCAAAGGCTCTAATCTGAACGTGACAGGTTATTATCGTCAAGAAGACGGACGCTATTATCCGACACCTGCCCCCATATCAGTCAAACCTGCCTATGCCTTGATTGACAGCTTGGCGGTTGATAACGCAACCAAAAATAAATATAAAAAGATACTGGCAAACAGTGCCTACAGTATCTTGCAATCGACAGCCGATATCAATGTGGTGGGACTGCGTGCCGCCATGCAAACCCCAAGTACATGGCAAGATAAAAAGCTGTTGTGGAGCTATGGTGCTGACTTTGAGCGAGAAACAGACAAGCAGTATTACGATGGTAATGACCTTAAAACCTTTATTGACAGTAATGGGCTGAAGATTCAGCCAAATAATACACGCTACACCGCAGGCCCAAACAGCACCATTGATAAGGTAGGAGTATTTGTTAATTTAGATGCTGATGTCACAGATAAATGGCATGTGAGTGGTGGTGTTCGCCACCAAAACATCACCACTAAGACGGATGCCTTTACCACTCGTAACGAAGCCCAATTACAAGATTTATTGGCTCAGCTCAACTTGACTTATCAAGCAGGTAGTGTGCCTGCAGGTGAAACCAAGCATAACAAAACCTTATTTAATCTTGGGACAAGTTATAACATCGCACCCCAACAGAAAATTTTTGCCAACTTTTCCCAAGGCTTTAATCTACCTGATATTCAGCGAGTACTACGAGATGTGAATGTCGGCTTTAAGGTCAATTCTGATACGGTTGCACCGATTACAGTCAATAATTATGAGTTAGGTTGGCAGGGTGATTTTGACAAAACCAAAGCCAAAGTGGTGGGGTTTTATAATACCTCAGATAAAGTAGTGCAGTTTACCAAAGACTTTAATGTTGTCGCTGCTGATACCGATGAGAGAATCTATGGGGCAGAAGCCAGTATCAATCACCGATTTAATCAAGAGTGGTCAGCAGGCTCTAGTCTTGCTTATGGCAAAGGCGAATATAAAGATGCGGCAGGTACTTGGCGTGATTTGGGGGCATTTCGAGTAACCCCACTCAAAGCAACAGCGTACGCACAATATACCTTCCCACAAGGTAGTAGTCTTCGTTTGCAAGGTAGTGCAATTGGCGGTACAGATGAGGCTTATAACGATATGCTGGTTGCGGCGGTGGATAAGAATATTAGCAAATCTCGTGAAGCGAAAATCACAGGCTATGCCACACTGGATTTATTAGGGCAAGTCAAACTGGGTAAAGGCGATTTAGCATTTGGGGTCTATAATATCGGCAATACTCGATATCGTAGCGTGTTTAACCAATCCGCTGAAGCGATTGCAGGTCCTTTGGCAGGGCAAGAAGCCCAAGGGCGGACTTATGGGCTTCAATATAGCCTAAACTGGTTCTAAACCGTCTTTTGGCTACTTTCTGTAGTTAATCGGAAATTAAAATGAGCACCGCTCGCCCTGAGCCTGTCGAAGGGTGGCGGTCGCTATGCTTCGACAGGCTCACCATGAATGACCTTGTTCATTATAATTCAGTTTTTACTATAATTTTCAAAACCCTATGCAACGCTATGCCAAAAACGTTATCTGCTTAGATGATAAAGGGTTTTAGCAGAGTTTAAATCAGTGAATCAAAAATATCTTACTATGCAAACATTGCCACCTACACCTATCAGTGACCCTAATATCACCCCTTTTTTAGCAGACATTATTTCGCACATTAATGATGAGCATACCCATGACTTACGGACGATAGCCGAAGCCAAGCTGGGTGGGCTATCTCAGCAAATTGCTGTGTCGGTTGAGCAGATTTATCACCATGGCTTTGAGATGAAGGTCTGCCAGTTCGCCACTCATAACGCCATAGCCAATACGCCAAGCCAAGAAAAGCCCTTGCCTGTTTTGCACCGCTTATGGGTGGATTTTGACCAACCCATTGAGCAATTAGAAGATTTGATGATGGCGTATGTCAAAGTCCTAGAGCGTAGTCAACGCAAGCTCGGTAGATTACCAATTCAAACGCTTGAGCGAAAATTTACTTTTCTACAAGGGTTTTTTGTGACCGAGAATATGTATCGCATGGTATTAACTGCACCAAACGATACAGTCATTGACCAAGCAGGCTATGCGTATTTATTTGATATCGATGAGTCATTAGTTGATAACACCAAAGATAGCAGACCCCGACCACACCGTTATTACACCCTTCGCCAAGTCACCCAAACCACATCAAATGCTCAAGTTTGGATAGATGTCTATGTGCATGGTGATAATCTTGGCAGTCGTTGGGCAACATCTCGCAAGCTTGGCGACACCATCACCACCCAGCGAGAGTTTGCCGAGCATGTTCATCATTTACATGATGGCAAAGCTTTGCTTATAGCGGACGAAACATCGTTACCAACTGTGGCACGGTTACTTGAGCAATGGCAAAATCCTATCCCACCTGTGGTGATGGTCATGACCCACAATGCCACCGAACAGGCTTATTTATCACACAGTACAAGTGCCACGCCTTATCGCTTAATTCAAATAAATCATTATGATAGCCATGACATACAAGGACATATTCAGCAATTACTGGATGAACAGATGACCTTTGACAGCGTGTGGGGCGGACTGCAAGCAGGACTGGTCAAAACGCTAAGACCTTGGTTGCAACAAGCCTTAGCAATGAATAGACAACAGATGGTTTTAAAAGTTTATTGGCGATGATAGAGCATCGCTATGGCAGATTCTTAACTTTAACGCTAATAATTAATCAGCGTTATTCATTGTAACAAAGTTCTTAAAATTTAGACGAGATACTCGATGCTGACAATCAATCAAGTCGCTTGGCAACAAAGTAATACCCCCATACTTGAAGACATTTCCTGTGATATTGCCCAAGGCAAACTTTATGCCCTTATTGGTCAAAATGGCTCTGGAAAATCTTCACTCATCAAATTGATGGCAGGTGAAATACTGCCTTCACACGGTGATATCCGTGTTGATGGTACGCCTTTACGACAATTAGGCGGTAAGGCATTGGGCAGAAAAATCGCCTATCTACCGCAGAATTTACCTGCGACCCACGCATTTACCGTGGAAGAACTGGTGATGTTGGGGCGTTACCCTTGGCAACGCTGGCTTAGTAAGCCCGTCCAAGCCGACCGAGATATTGTAGAACACAGTATGCACCAAACCCAAATTCAGCATAAGGCGACACAGACGGTTGCATCGTTGTCGGGTGGTGAGCGAGCAAGGGCGTGGCTTGCCATGGCATTAGCACAGCAAACCCGCTATCTACTACTTGATGAACTTTTAGCCCCATTGGATATTGTCTATCAAGTCGAAATTTTACGTTTATTACGTCAGTTGGCAAAAGAACGTGAATTGGGCGTGGTATTGATTATCCATGATATCAATCTGTCTGCTCAGTTTTGTGATGATATCATCGCCCTTAAAGACGGTAAGCTCTGTCATCTTGGTAGCGTGCAAGATACCATGAACCAAGCGGTGCTTGAGTCGATATTTGGGGTGTCATTACGCTTGATTGACCACCCTGAACATGACTACAAGGTGGCAATCTTATGACAAAAACCAGCCAATACACGACCCATAATCGATTGGCTCAGTTAAGCCGTTGTTTTAGCAATGTTTTACTGGGCTTTGTTCTAGTCGCTTGTCATTCTAACACGACCACTGCCACCCGTGATACGCCTGCCTCTGTGCATACGACACAAGCAACACGCATTCTGACCCCTGATTGGGGAATTGCCGCCGAACTAACAGCTTTGGGCTATCCGCCCATTGCCACAGGCGACTTGCGAATGTATGAGCAATGGATGGGAAAACCACTACCCAAGCAGACCATTGACCTTGGTATTCGTTATCAACCCAACCCAGAGCTTATCGCACAACTGAATGTCGATTTGGTGATTGATAACTTTTTTTATGAGCATATCCGCCCGATGTATGGCAGTGTGCCTACCAAGTCCGTGCTTTTTAAAGCCAAAGGAGATGTTGCTACTTGGCAAGACTTTGCTACGGCTACCATAGCACTGGGTCAAATCCTGCAAGATGCTGGCAACCCACAAGGCAATGAACGAGTACAGACTTACCTTACCCAAAGTCAGCAGGTCTTACAACAGCAAGGACAGCAATTTAGGCATCGTTATCCTAATATCAAAAAATTGGCAATCGTACAGTTTGCGGATGCAGGGCATTTACGTCTGTATGCTGACAATAGTCTATTTAAAGTTACAACTGACCAGCTCGGCGTATCGCTTGTCAACTTTGATCAAGGCAATAAATGGGGCTTTAGTAATATTGAGTTAGCAGAATTGGCAAAACTTGAGAACGACAGTTGTCTGATAGTGATAAAACCCTTTAGTCATATGCTACAAGCCGAACTTGATAAAAGCGTGCTATGGCAACAACTTGGCTTTGGTCATAAGCGGTGTATGGCTATGATAGACCCTGTTTGGTCATATGGTGGGGGTATCGCATCCATGCGTCAATTTGCTGACCACTTAAGCCAAACGCCCTTACAAGGCGTGGCACCGCCAAACCTGTCATCCCCACCATTGTCAAACACGACCAAGCTAAAGGGGTAAAAATGAAAAAAAGCGTTATCACCCAAAATACCCGTAGCCGTGTTGTGAATAAGTCTTTTGTTAAGCAATTTGTTGGCATTATATGTTGGCTTGGGCTGATTGTTGCTAGTAGTTATTATCTATTCGCTCAATTATGGCATGCCCCTATTGCTCATCTGTTTACGGCAAGCCAACAGTTAAGCGTGCAGGAGTTAGCCACACAGCTCAAGCTATTACCCACCACATTGGTAGCTATCATGGCAGGTGGACTACTGGGGGTTGCCAGTCTGTTACTACAACAACTGGTAAAAAATCCACTGGCTTCGGATACCACATTGGCAGTGGGTAGCGGTGCTCAAATGGCACTGTTGATTGTCACCTTGTTTTTGCCGAATCTTGGCTTGTATGGTAATTTTTGGGTGGCACTGATTGGCTCACTTATGAGTATGGGGCTGGTGTGGCTGATGGCAATGCCAAGCCGTTTTAACCCTGTGGTTTTAGTTTTGTCTGGCTTGATTATCAATATTTTCTTTTCAGCTTTGTCCTCATTAATGATGTTGTTTTTTTCGGAAAAATCCTTGGGTGTCATGGTTTGGGGTGGGGGTGTGCTATCTCAACTTGGTTGGCAAAGTACCCAGTTGCTTGCGATAACTACAATCGCTCTACCCCTTTTGGTTGTTCCTTTGCTCAAACCACTTAGCTTGATGAGCTTGGATGATACCCAAGCCAAAAGTCTGGGTGTGCCTATCTCCACGATACGAGCTTTGGTATTGGTACTGGTGGCGGTACTGGTGGCTTTGGTTGTCAGTCAGGTCGGGGTGTTAAGCTTTGTGGGGCTGGGTGCGGCAACTTTGGTTAATATCAGTCGGGTACGACAGTTAGCCAGTCGGTTGGTATTGGGGTTTTTGCTCGGTGGTGGGCTGTTATGGTTTGCCAGTAATGTGGTGATGATGCTCATGCAAAAAATGCCTGTGGTGATTCCTGTGGGGGCAATCACAGGTATTTTGGGTGCACCTTTGATTATTTGGGTGATTTTACGGCAGCGTCACCAAACGCTCGGTGATACGGCGACTTTTACCCACTATCGCCAGCGAGCCATTACTCCCATGACTTATGTAGGTTTAAGTTTGGCATTGTTTGTCATTATTATGATGGCATTGGGGTTTACCAAAAATATCCATACGGGCGGTTGGGGGCTATCATGGGATAGCGAGATGATTTATCAATTTCGCTTACCCAGAACGCTTAGTGCGGCTGCCACAGGAATTATGCTGGCAACGGCAGGTGTGATGATTCAATCTTATACCCGAAACCCGATGGCAAGCCCTGAAGTGCTAGGTATCAGCTCTGGCTCTGCGGTGGGGGTGCTGATTTATCTACTGATTGCCTCGTTATTAGGCTTGCCACTGGCATTGGGTAGTATTTTTGTCGGTGGTATTGTGGGTGCATTGGCAACCTTGTGGCTAATTTTAATGTTGTCTAAAAAATTAAGCTCGGATTATTTAATTTTGGTTGGGGTGGCGATAGGGGCGTTGATGAATGGTGTCCTAAGCTTAATCAATTTGGCAGGCGACCCAAGACTCCAATCGATATTAAGTTGGCTATCTGGCACAACGTATAGTGCCCGACCTGAAACCGTATGGTGGCTTATCGGCTTTGCAATTATCTTAGTCACTTGCGGTTGGCTATTAATTGAACCCCTTCGATTATTGAGCCTAGGGCGTTCAGTCGCCAGGTCGTTAGGGCTTGGTATTCGGATGGCAGATATGGCTGTCTTGTTGGTGATTGCTGGCTTAAGTACAGCGACTACCCTAGCAGTTGGTCCGTTAAGTTTTGTGGGGCTGATGATACCACACTTGGCAACTTATTTTGGGGCGGTTAATCTTAATAAACAATTACCGATTAGTATGTTATTTGGGGCAATTTTGATGGTAATGGCTGACTGGTTGGGTCGGTATGTGATTTTCCCTTATGAAATCCCTGCAGGCACAATCGCAGCTATCATAGGTGGTGTGTACTTTATGTGGTTGATGAGAAAAACATCTTAAATCTAGCTCATTAGGGGTTAGAACCTGTTCATAATCTTTTTAATAACAGAGCAATGAACGCCAAATTAACAAATTGCAAACTACTATTCAAACTACGCTCACAGTTGAGACTGGGGTCAGCACAGAATTCGGAGAAAATAGTACGCTAAGGAAATTAGTCGAGTATTTTTAAAAATGATAAAGGTCAAGGTGTCTACAAAACGCTGGTTTTTTAGACGACAGCTTTTTAGACACTTGTAGAATATTAATAATAGACGATTTGTTGGACTGGTTGTTTCAATAAATTGTCTAACTATCTACCAATAACCAATCCACCGCATGAACCACTTGAATCCCTTCAATCACCCCCACGTCCATACGATTTAGGGTAATAATCGTCTTTTTATAATTATCCGTAATATGCAGGAGGTTACGCTGTTCACGGTCGCTATCGACAGGTAACTGATATGCCACCTGAAAATATTCCTTTTCTTCACCACGAAAACACACAAAATCAATCTCTTCACTATCCAGTTTACCCACAAATACTTCATAGCCACGGCGTTTTAATTCCATAAAGATGATATTCTCGAGCTGAGACCCTAAATTTCCGACTTGACCCAATACCGTATTTCTTAACCCTGTATCTACCACATAATACTTTGCTCCCGTTTTTAGTCGTGCTTTGCCTCGAATATCATAACGATTGGCTTCATAAAAAATAAACGACTCTTTTAACAAGCCAATATAATTATCAATACTAGTGGAATTGGCCTTTGTTCCTGCCGATGTCAGTGTATCAGCTATTTTTTTTACCGACACTGACTGCCCGATAATATCGAGTAAATAGGCAATCACCCGTTCAAGCATCGCCATTTCTCGAATCGCTCCACGACTGGCGACGTCTTTAAGTACAATACTGCTATAAATGCCTTTTAAAATATCTCGTTTAATTAATTCATCATCAATACTCGGTAAATTGGGAAAACCGCCCCATTTGAGATACTCTTGAAACAACAGCTCATCATGTTTGGTATTTCCCAACTCTCGAGAAAACGCCACAAATTCCGCAAAACTTAGCGGATAAACTGTCATTTCCATATAGCGACCTGCCAAGTAAGTTGCTAACTCACCTGACAACAAATTGGCGTTCGAGCCAGTGATATAAATATCAGCATTAAAAGCCACTCGCAACCCATTCACCAGTTTTTGCCAGGCTTTGACTTCTTGGATTTCATCAAAAATAAAGTAGATTTTGCCTGTTAAAGCTGAGACTCTTTGCTCAATATCCGCATACAGCTTTTCAAAACTGTTTAACCCAAAATTATCAGGGTGTTCAAAATTATAAAAAATGATATTTTCTGCCAAAACGCCCTGTTCTAACAAATAATCTTGATACAACCGTAAAATCACCGATTTGCCAGAACGGCGAACGCCTGTGATGACTTTGATAAATTCATTGTCCTTGGAAGAAATTAACCAATTTAAATAAGTTTGACGTTTTAGCATAAGAAACCAAAATTATATTTTTAATTTAAAAAAGTTATCAATTTTAAAATACTTAAATTATAATTGAAATACATAGTTAAATCTATATATTTTTAACTTTATACTGAAAATCTCATGATTCAGCCGTTTTGATTTAAAAACTCTAATTCAATAAAAACAGATGTTTTTATTTAAAAATTTTTCAAGTCCGAATTGGGTTGTTTTTGCTACAAATTTATTCAATAATAATCCCTATTATTTATTTCAATAAAAACCTATCATTCATATTGTATGTACAAAATATTATTGTAATTTTTTGTCCAATATATGTTGACATATCAAAAATTTTTTTATTTTTGGAATGTCATTTTTAAACTAGACTATTGAAATATTCTAAGCGTATTTGTTTACTTTTAACCATTGATTATTTTTGAACATTTTTATTTATTTTACTTTTATATTATATTTTTTCGTCAATTATCCTGAGGTTATAAATTTTGCATTTTTGATTTTGAGATTATGATATCCAAATTTATCGATTTGGTAGTTGCGACAGATTTTTTTATTTTAGATACTTTTATTTTTATATAGTGTGAAAGTTTTAAGGTGTTTTTTATGACCACACAAATTATTGGTTATGCCCGAGTATCAACTAAGGAACAAGATTTATCTTTGCAGCTTGATGCACTCAATAAACATGGCTGTGATCGTATCTTTACCGATAAGATGAGTAGTGTGAAAGAGCGCCAAGGACTGAATGACGCATTAAGCTATTTACGCGAAGGTGATACGTTGGTGGTTTGGAAGTTAGATAGGTTGTGTCGTTCCCTACCCGATTTGATTAAGATTAGTGAGCAGATTCGTACCACGGGTGCTGGACTTGTGAGTATTACTGAGAGTATTGATACGAGTACGCCAGCAGGTCGTTTGTACTTTAATATTTTAGGTGCACTAGGTCAGATGGAGCGCGAGCTAATTCAGGAGCGGGTGAAAGCAGGACTGGCAGCTGCTCGTCGCCGTGGTAAGGTACCTGGTAAACCACGAGTGAGTGAGGAGAAGCTTGAACTTGCACGTCGAGAGTTATCGAGTGGTCGAACTTACCCCGATGTAGCGAGAGTTTTAGGAATTCATCCGCAGACATTGTATCGACTGGTGCCTGTTAAATCACTCACTGATGTGTGATTCAACAGGTTAATAAACCTTTTAATGGTCAGGTGATTCAAGCTTTGGCCGCATTTTTGCCACAGCTTCTACTAGTAGCTGCTTAAATTCACCTTTTTCAAACTCAACTTCATCAGCATGAGCGGCACAGAGATAACGAGTAGATTGCCAATCGTCTGCTAGTTGTTTTGCCCAATCACAAAAAGCTTTACCAGCATTGGTTTCAGGTTTGAGTGCAAGTTTAGTTAATGGATTTAGAAAAAGCTTTTTCGGGCTATAGCCAATTTTTTCTAAAACGCTTTCGATGGTATCAAAATGCGGTAAGGTGTTGAAGGTGTCGTCAACGTGTAGCGCCTGACTTGCAGGATGATAAACGAGTAATGAACCCACATGAATGTTTTCATTAGGATGGATATAGTAGATTCCTTTAGCCATACTAAATTTTAACTCTGGATAGCCGTTAGCAACGGCTTGGCTTTCAACAGTGTCGGTTGCCCAATTAAGGTGAGGGAGCTTTTGTTGATGACGAGCTGAGCCGTACAAAGTAGCATTTGGAAAGTCATTTGCCATGTGTTCACAATACACTGTATGAAAGGGATGAACGTTTAAGATGGCTTCGACCTGTTTGCCGTTGTCTGTCATGGCCATGACTTTGTCTTTAATCTCACCTGTTAAGCTATAGCTGTCTAAGAATATAAAACGTTTATTGTCGAGCTGAATGAGTGAGCATTGTGTGCCAATGTTGAGTACACCGCCAACATGAAAATTGCCGCGAATATTATAAAAGCCATTACCCAGGTCAATGATTTTTTCACTCATGTTATAGACTCTATAAATAGTTGATTTAATTACAGACAAATTGTGGCATAGCTTTATTAAGTATTCAGTAGACTTTTCGATAACAGTGTTTTTAAAAATGGGTAGCTAATGAGACTTTAAATGAATTGATTAGAACGCATTACCTTACACAACAATAATTTATACTTTCCTATTGTCATGTTTAAATAAAACCGCTTAAAAACAATCTGATAATAAAAAAGGTACTTAACCTATGATAATGAATAAAAACGTGAATAATAAATGGCATGCTGACCCTTTTTTTCAACAAGCCACCCACACAAGACAGATGTCACAAGGTCAAGCTCAGCTACCTATTAAATACTTTGATGTGTCAAGCCTGATTGCTTTTTTTATGGTGGATTATGACAAAGCAGTCAGTGTATTGGACAATCCAAAGTTAAAGGTTGCCAAGCTTATAGGCAATAAAGCGCTATTTAGTCTAGCTTTCTATGATTATCGTGAATTAACGGATGGCGAGCCTTATCACGAAGTTGCATCAAGTATGCTTGTCTATCCTGCAGACCAAGACACACCCGCTCATCCATTGGTGGAAATGACATTACCACCAGATCGACGCAATACCGGCATGTGGATTTGTGATTTACCGGTAACCACCGAAGCTGCGTATCGGGCAGGTAAAGAATTATGCGGCTACCCGAAATTCGTCACTGATATTGATTTTAATTTAAACGATAAGGATTTTAGTAGTTGTGTCAAACACCCAGAGAATCCTCAAACATCAATTTTGTCGTTATCAGGTACGATCGGTACATCAGTCACCGCACCTTGGGCAGACTTAGTTTTATATTCAAGGTTAAATGATGCGTTAATACGGGCAACCGTAGATACACGTACATTAAATGGCGCTAAAATTGCCACTAAAGGCGATCTTAAGCTAAGTGTTGATTTAACAAACAGTCACCCCATGGCACAAAGACTCAATAACCTTGATTTAAATGGCGCGACGCCTTTTTCAGTCACCTTTACTGATAGCTTGCAATTGCGTTTAAATGAAGGCGTCATTTTTTGATTGATGATTCGAACTTCAAAAATCTGCTTACAGTCAATTTTTTTAAGGAGCAATTCAATAATCAATTAACTACTTCTATTTTAATGCTAACATGATTACTTAAATAATCAGACTCATAATAAATCTTTCACGATAAATGATAATCCGCCAATTTTATGATAAGTAATTAATTACAGGATTATCGCGATAACAATAGAGCCGAATTGACGCTGATTTACAAAATCACGAAAAACAATAGGTTGTCGGGATAATAAAATATCTAGAAATTTAAAGAACATTTGTTCAAAATTTCAAAAAACACTGTTATCTAAGTATTTAAGTATTTAAGTATTTAAGTATTTAAGTATTTAAGTATTTAAGTATTTAAGTATAATCTGATGGTAAAATCGTTTTAGAAGCACTGTCAAATCGATAATGATTGATTTCTCCCTGAAAAATCAGTTGCAAGGCTTTTTCAATATCAATGATATCTACATCGAACCATTCATTGGGCTTGTATTCTTGGCTTCCGACTTTCAGAGTCATATTTAATCGTTGCTCATGGAAAAACTGGTGCAAACGGTATTCAACCTGTTGTGGATTGCTATCATATAATTCCCATTCAGCAATAATATCGACCTCAGAGAATAAAAAAGTGGCATCCATTTGAGAACTTTTCGCTCGTAACTCGCCTCTATTTTTACTAAAGCCAATTTTATGCAAATAGCGATACTTGGTTACTTCAGCCCGTGGCTGTTTTAACTTAGCCACATAGATAATACCTGTTAGTTTTTTACCGTCTTGATTTTGCCAAGTTGCCATATCATATGTTGGCGTATTAGCAAAGCTACTTAACAAATCCAAATTTTGCCATTCTGGGGCAGTGATTACTATTTGATAACTGTTATTATCATGACGATATTGAGCCGATGCCAATGAACGTATCAGCATATTGGATTCAGTCCCATTGGCGAAAATCAAGCGTAGTCGTTGTTGGTTACGTTCATTTTTGCGGGTTTCAGCTTGATAGATACTAGCCACATAGCATACCAGCCCATTTAATATAAAGACACTACCCTCTCGAATATCCTTGACCGAAGAAAATGCAGTTTTATGGTATTGCTTGGTTCGCATGGATTCATGAATTAAACTAAAAATAGGTGAGAATTTGTCAAAGTCCTCACAGATTTTACGTTTTGCCACTAGTTCATCAGTAAATTGGTCTGGGCTTGCCCTGTCCAATATCGAACGGTTATCCGTTTGAACCAATAGACTACTATCAATTCCGCCTAGTTTGGACAACAAGCCTTGACTATCCATGCGTAAAATATCGTCAATTGACGTTGGGGTTTGTTTGGTTTGTGTTGGCTTTAAAGGTTCAGTATTAGGATTCGGCGTTGGTTCAGTTAGCAAACCATAACCATCATAGGGTTTTAAGTTCGCTACTTTTTCATTATCCTGCTTTAAAGAAGCCAATCGCCGAGCTAACTTTTTCTCTTCGAATCCGTCAGATTTGGGGTTTTGCTCGCTCGGTGGGTAGCCATATTTTTTGACGAATTCATTAATTTCTTGAAATTGACTGACTAAATTGTCATCACTGCTTTGTAAATGTCTGGTGGCAACATTAGTGAGCAGTCCATTGCTATCATTCGCCAGAATATCTGCTAGCGATTGATACGGGCGATTTCTTTGTTGTTGGTTGCGAGCGGTTAAATCCATGATGTTGCCCTATTCATTATTTTGTACGTCACTATTTGATTGACGATTTCTCTGCTCGGCAACTTTGATACGGATAAAGTTTAACGCCTCTGCCATCCGCACCTCCCGTGGGTCATTGCTGTTACGATTGGGTTCATTGCCCGTACAAGCAATAAAATCATTGATACGTTCCCACAATCCAAACGCTTCTTGTTCGGTCATGGTCGAGCGTGTCGCCTGCACCACCTCATTGATGGTATGAAGGGCTTGGCTATCGAGATTTTTAGACAAAACCTCATAGCCTCGTTGAAACGGATTGACCGAATTAATAAGATTGATGGGTAAATCTGCCACATTGATAAACTTTTTGCCAATCTTGACAAATTGCTCATTGGTGGCATTGGTCGTGCGTTGGGTAGCTTGATTGGTAGTTGGGTCGAAAATCGTGACGTTATAAGGCAAATGGCGTTCTTTAACGATATTAATAGGGTCAAGCGATTCCCTTTGAACGGGTGATAAATGAGCGATATCGATATACTTGCCGTTTTTTTCGACAAATTGCCGCTCGCCTTCAATCTCAGCATCATCAGGAATCTGATTGGCATCAACTACCCCGCCGTTATTATTAATCAATAACTTAGTCATTACCCCTTGCTGAACTTGCCCAATTTCATCATCATCCAAATAGGGGTAACGAATACGAAGCATCGTTGGCAGTACGGTATCTGAGATAAGTTCGGCTTGTTCATCGGCATCTAAACCGTTTTTGAACTCAGGCGTGGCTTGAATGTATTGTTTGGCTAATTGGGTGTTTTGGCTAATTTCAGCGATTATTTCGTTGCTGTCTTGATTGAGAATTTGCAATGCTCGTTTTGACGGTGGATTAATGCTATCTTCAATGATAATCGTGCCAATCGGCAATACGTCATCAGGTTTGACTTCACTTCTAGGTTTAAAATTCACATTTGGGGCTAAAACTTGTTCCATCAGTAATGATAATGAAATGGCTTTGAGCATGTCATTAACTGCATTGGTCACTTCGGTTTGACTGGCTTCGGGCATTGCGATGAGATTGGTAAATTGAGCATGGGTTTTGCCTGCCACATCCCGTGTTGCTCTGCCAATGATTTGAATAACTTCTGTCATTGAGCCACGATAGCCAATGGTCAAAACGTGCTCGCAATATACCCAGTCAAAGCCTTCTTTTGCCATACCCAGTGCGATAATAATATCCATATCATCACGTTCTGTGATATTAGCCAAATACGCTTGCGTTTTGACCCGTGTGGCATCATCATTGACCAAGTCAGCCACTTTAAGCAGTCTGCCGTCATCGGTTTTGACCGTTAAAACCCCTGTATCTGTATCAACATTCACCGTTTCCCCAATATAGCCAATGATTTTTCTTACCGTTTCGTATTTATCCGTTTCGGCAGATAGGGCATTGACGTTAGGAATATGAATAATGGTTTTAAGTCTAGTGTCTAAGCAGTCTGGCAGGGCATCAAAAAAGGAATCAGTATAAAAGCAATAGTTTAGGCTCAACGATTTTAGGTGATTATAGCCATTAAGCTGTTCATAATAGGTATAAGTTACCTTATCAAATTTTTCTTCGTCTTTTTCAAGCAAAATTGGCACCGCATCACCCCGAAAATACGAGCCTGTCATTGCCACGATATGGGCATTGGATTGGTTCATGATTTCGTCAATGATTGCCCCAAGTCGGTTATTATCACCTGCCGATACATGGTGAAATTCGTCAATGCCTAGCAAAACATCATTAAACAAGCTAACATCTGCCACTTTGTCGTAGCCATAGCGTAAACTGTGATGGGTGCATACCAGTATCTTTGGGCTTTCATCCCCTACCCTATTTGAGCTGTGCAAAAACTCGCTAAAAATCTCGGTTTTTGTGTTATCGCTTTGATAGTTGTTTAGACAAAGATTGTATCTATCATCGACTTCCCAATCAGCAAAAAACCCATACTTAGCGAGTTCAGTTGATTTGAATGATTTGCCAATGCTCATTTCAGGGACAGCGACAATTACCTTTTTTATGCCTTGATTCATTAGTTTATCAAGTGCCAAAAACATCATGGCTCGTGATTTGCCCGATGCGGGCGGTGATTTAATGAGTAGGTATTGGCTTTGACGTTTGGCAAAGGCACGAGACTGCATTTTACGCATCCCCATGTTGTTCATGGCGGTACTGTTGCCTGTTTGGGCGTAGGTTTGATTGAGTAGCTGAACCGTCTTGGTCATAATTTTTCCATA
Source organism: Faucicola osloensis (assembly GCA_019353055.1). Lineage (GTDB taxonomy): Bacteria > Pseudomonadota > Gammaproteobacteria > Pseudomonadales > Moraxellaceae > Faucicola > Faucicola osloensis_C. Next base: position 16,151 of record JABAHL010000009.1, on the reverse strand, counting down.
TTTAAGTGTTTAATTATTTAATTATTTAATTATTTAATTATTTAAGTATTTAAGTATTTAAGTATTTAAGTATTTAAGTATTTAAGTATTTAAGTATTTAAGTATTTAAGTATTTAAGTATTTAAGTATTTAAGTATTTAAGTATTTAAGTATTTACTGATAAACAGTTTTCAAGTGTTGCAAAGCAAAATCAATATGTTGGTCGTTAAATAAATCCAATTTACGTCTTGCCCAGATTTCCCCTGCTTGCCAATTTTGCATACCTTGTTTGATACCTTCCACCGTAGCAGGATATTGTTCTTGATAGACCAGCCAATCCACGGTAGATAGTAACTCTAAACCAAACGGCGACTCAAATCCTGCTATCACTTTCTCAACTTCGCTTAACACAGGCAAGAATTCTGGTATGGATGTTTGTAAAAAATTTTGTACGTCAGCCTGTTTAGTTTGATTCGTCCAAATCACGTCCAAAGGTTTACAGTCTGGCAGACGTTTTTCCGCCAATAGATAACTACCGTCTAAATGATTGAGCAGATGACGCAGATTTGGGGCATAAGTACCATAATAATGTGGCGTAAATGATAGCTGTAGCGGATTGGCTAGACGATGACGCTCAATGGCTCGTTGCAAAAACCACATCAGTTTATGCACTTCAAGCAAGCTACATTCCATACCAAGCACCCAATAGCGGTCAACTACCTGATACAACAAGGCTCTAGCATGGGTGAGATTATCAGTTATTGGTGCAGTCGCGACCGTATAATAACTACCCGATGGTTCAAAGATTTGAATATCAATATTTGGCAAATCGCCCAAAGTTTGTTCAATCAGTGGCTTTACCTGTTGCCAAGGTAGTCCACCATTACCTGCCCCCAATGCGGGAATGGCTATCGATTCGATTCGATTATCAATTAACCATTGTCGCAAATCTTGCAATCCTGCTTGTATCCATTCGATTTGTGATTTGGCTCGCCAATGCTGTTTGGTCGGAAAGTTCACTATCCATCTTTGCTTAAGTTGGGGCTGAGAATGTTGTATAGATGGGGCATCAATGGCAACCACAAACATTTTACCGACTTGCATATCACCTGATTTGCACGCTTTGGCATAGCGTTTAAAATTTTCGGGAAATTGTTGTTTAAACATTAATGCAATACCTTTGCCCATCACACCGACCGTATTGACGGTGTTAACCAATGCTTGGGTATCCGCTTCGAGCAAATTACCTTGGGTGTATGTAATCATATTAAAGATACCAGTTGGGTCGGCTATGCACGTCCAATGTAATGCCAGACGTATTGATTAATTGTTGAATGCTTTGTTTGACGTTATCATTATAACAACAGATACCGATGATTGCCGATATGGGGCAATGCTGACAAATCAAAAATTCGGCTTGATAACGCTCAAATTTTGCCAAGTCGTTAGGTTCACGGCTAAAATCTCGACGTTGCAATAATGCCCAGTCAATTTTGTCTAGGTCTTTTCTGTCGGTAAAAAAGTTCGTCCATTGGTAATAAGCATGGCTATTGGTAAAGACATAGTCCAGGTGATTGTTTTCTACCGCATCAATCGATGATACCAAAATCACGATATCTTGCATGGGTCGTTGCATCACACCCCGACCCGATTTGATATTAAGTAGCATGGGCGAAAAAGGGGTAAAATAAAACGGCACATAGTCATTAAGATAGCCTTGCCGTCCAACAGGCACAGGGTGATTGGCTCGTTTTTGAATCAGTTCTGGATTGCCGATATGTTGCCAGTTGGGTGACTGGATAGGGCTATTGCCACTGTGCAAGCCATTGGCAAAAATCCATGGTAAATTCGCAATATGGACAATCCGCCATATCAGTCCTTTGTTTGGGTTTAATGTATTACTATAATCATAAGTCATAAGTAAATACTTATATAATTTTTTAAGTAAATATATAAATAATTATATAATTATCCAAATAGTTCAGAATGTGTTTTTAGATGGTGCAGTTCAATTTCATCGTCATGCAGTTTATATACCAGCACCAAGTCTGGTTTGATATGACAATCTCGATAACCTCTAAAGTTACCAGTCAAGGCATGGTCACGGTATTTTTCTGGCAGTTGGATTTTTTGTACCAAACAATTTAATACTTCCGCCCATTCTGCGGTGGCTAAGTGTATGACTTGTTTTGCCATGTCTTTTTTAAAGCTTTTAGCAATCGAGATTTTACGTTTCACTTAGCGAGCTCCGCCACTGACTCGTTAAAATCGTCAACCGTGTTAAACGTTTCGTATTCGCCATTTTCAAATTCTTGAATGGTTTGGCGTAGTAGATTTTCACCTTGTGGGCTTAATTGATACTCTTTTTGATAATCAAAGGTCAATGGCACGGTGCGAGTTTTGGCAACTTGTTTTAAAAATAGCTTGATGGCTTGTGAAGGTGTCAAACCATAGCTATCTAATACTGCAAACGCCTCATCACGCAGTTCTTGGTCAAGTCGAATATTATAGGTAACAGCCGTCATACTATTAATCCTTTATACGTTAGTTATACGTTAAGTATAGTACAACTGCTTAAGGCTGACAATTAATAAAAGCAAGCTATTTATATGATGAGTATATAAGTAAATATATAAATAATTATAAATATATTTACTTAAATACTTATTTAATTATTTACTCTTTTTCTTTTTGGCTTTGTTGTCAATGGCTTGCTGTTTTTCGGCATTGATTAGGGTTTCGTAGCGTTCGAGTAGGTGAGCCAGACGGCTTGCGGTATCGGCAAAGCCTTTAGGGTTATAAAGTTTGTCCACGGCATCATCTAGGTTTTGGTGGGCGATTTTGAGTGACTCTGGCATGGTATCTGGGTCGTAGAGTTTGGCTAAGGTTTCGCCTGCGAAGTCTTCACGGGTGAGTAGTATTTCTTCGGCCAAGTGTTCGATATGCTTTTTTTGCTCATCCGTGACAGTGGGGAAGGGGAATGTGTTATAAACAATCGTTCCCGAGTAACGATAGCCTATGCCTAATCTTCCAGCAACAAGCCTCATCCAATCATTCTGCATAACTGATGTGAGTAAACCAAATTCATATAATGTTCCGTTTGGAATAATATGGACAAGATTTGTTGCAATTGTATCCGACTTCATTAAACCAATTGGAACATATATTCTCTCACTAGAAGTAACACTAGGCACTAAAATATAATTACCATCTTTAGGTTGTCTAATTTCTCCAAAACATTCTGAACTATCTGCTATATCTCTTGTTGCCTCTTTTTTACTTGATAAACGCATTTCTCTAACTTTTTCTATACGTTCTTTTATTTCTGGTAATTCCAAAACAGTAACTAACTCTTCATAATTGCTTTCTTCTCCTTCTTCTCCATTGCAGAGCAACCATAAACAATAGCGTTGTTTACCATTTAAGAACTCTTCAGCACCAACTAATTTTTTTATCCAATTATGTAAAATTGGATATTTTTGAATTAACTGATTTTTTTCTTCAGTCGATAAGATTAAATATCCACCTTCTACAGGCTTGTTACCATATACCATTTTTGAGCCTTCATGGATGGGTTTATCACGACTTTCAACGGCTAAATTTGACCCAGCAATTAGATAAGGACTGATATTTTTTACCTTTTCACTATGCCAAATCCCATCCACCTGTGAATAAATCGTCTTTTGACCCTCATTCATCATCTCAAGCCCGATAATCACCACATGAACGCCTGCATTTTGCTTGGCATTGTTTTTCCACGGAAACGACTGATACGCAAAACCAATCCCAACACCCAACCCAAAAATATACGGGAACAACATTGCCACTTGCTCACCTTGGGCTATCGAATTGGTCGAAACCAATGCCATTTTGGCTTGACTGCCTTTATCATGGCTATCTTTGAGATAATTCGCCCCTTTCCAAAACCAAGCGGTGACAAAATCCAAAAACTTAAATTTTTTAAAGCCGACAAACACCTTTTCCATATCGGTGGTTTGCGCGTCCGTGCGATTGCCCGAACCACCAAATGGCGGATTGCCCACCACATAAATTTCTTGCTCACCATCATTGGGACAAACCGCCTGCCAATCAAGCCGCAAACTATTGCCCTGCACGATATGACCGCTGTCTTTGAGCGGTAGCGTGGCACGACTTTGCCCAAACGCTTCATGGAATTTGACATTCATCTGATGTTCGGCAAGCCAAAGCGACAAGCGAGCAATCTGCACCGCAAAATCATCAATCTCAATGCCAAAAAAATTGTCCAAACTAATCACGCTGTCAAAGCCAAAGTCCCATGACAGATTTTGGCTGTTGCCTTTCATCATGTCCAGTTTGGCTTGCCATACCTTGATTTCAAGCATTCGCAATTCTTTATAAGCAATAATCAAAAAATTGCCTGAGCCACACGCAGGGTCAAATACCTTGATATTGCCTAAACGGGTTAATAGTTCATCTAGGCGTTTGGCTTTTTGGTTTTTGTGGGCATTATCATTGCTTAGGCTAGCCAACTGCTCGTATTCGGCTCTTAAGCCTTGCAAAAAAAGCGGCTCAATCACTTTCATAATATTGCTAACCGATGTGTAGTGCTGCCCCAAATTACCCCGTTGTTGGGTATCAATCACCGCTTGGAACATCGAGCCGAAAATATCGGGGTTAATCTCTGCCCAATTCATCCGTGCACAATCAAGCAAAATCCGCCGTGTGCGAGCGTTAAACTCAGGTATCCAATATTGCTCACGGAACAATTCGCCATTCACATAGGGGAACTTGGTCAAATGGCTAGGTTTATCTGCTCGCTGTGGACTGTCCATCGGCAAATCGAGCACTTCAAATAAATCATGCAAAAAGGTATTAGTATCCGAGCCATCCGCCTGTGTCGTGGCTTGTAAAGTTTGGCAAAAACTGTCTTTATCAAAAATACCCGTATCTTCGGCAAAAAAACAAAACAGCAGACGGGTTAAAAAAATGTTTAACGCATGGATATCGTCTTTGGTGTCAAACTCGTTATATCGCTTGATAAAATCAAACAACCGCCCCATTTTCTCGGATGCTTTGACATCAGCAGGGTGTTCGCTAAAATCTTTAGCACGCTCTAGCCCCACCAAGGGCAAAAAGAACGCATAATCTTTATCCAACTCGACAAACTCAACATCGAGCGTATCATCGGTTTTGACATCGTAAGCCAATAACGTCTGAAAATCGGTGACGATAAGTAGGCGGATCTTGTGGGTTTTAATGAGTGGGTCAGTTTTGAGCGTTTGTAGGGCATTTTCGAGTTGCTCACTGGCGGTCAAACCACTATCAGATAGCAAATCGCCATAGTCTTTACCCACAGGCTTAAAATAGATTTTCTGTTTTAGGGCGACTTCGCCAAGCTCTGGGTGTTTGGCGATATTGGTACGGGTGTTTTGGCTTTTTATATCGTTCAGGGTCGTTTTTGAAATATCAAGTAATGCCAAAAAATCTAAAATAAACTTGCTTTGCGGTTGCTGACCATTTGCAATCGCTTGTGTGATTGTTTCAAGTCCATCAAAAAATTGCGCCTGATTAAATGCCATTCTTACCTCAAAAAAAGTAAATATTTGCTTATATAAGTATTGATAAAAATACTTATATACTTACAAAAATTCTGCCTTGCTTATAATTAAAATTGAACTTGTGACCCCGAATTTCTACATGTAATAAAACTCAAAATCTCAACCCCGAATTTTTACACCTATTAAAAATTATTTTATACTTATCTACTTATTCAAGTAAATAAGTATTTACCTATTATCGTTTATTTACCGTTTGCTCGATTAACTCAATTAAAATCTGTGTCACTGTTTTACGGCTGTCTAACGCGTGTTGCTTAAGCTTAATGTATAAATCTTCATCAATATTAAAATTGGCTTTTATTTTTTTAGGTTCAATATTTGTTACATCGGCTAAACTTAGCTCTTGTTCGGCTTTCTTTTGACTCGGTCTGCCTGCCATCAAATTACTCATCATTTACTCCTTATACCAAATAGCTTATAACTTCAGTCGCTAGGGCATTCATCTCTGCCACCGCATCGCTGTTTTTGCTTTCCGTCTCAAATACCGTTTTACCAATCGCCGCGCTGTTAGGATAGGCAATACGCTGGACGATTTTGGCATCTAATACTGGCAAACCGTATTCTGTTAACACTTCTGACACCTCAGTACCAATCTTAGTATTTTTAATGGCACGAGACACTACAAAGGCTGATTTGAGCTTGTTATCAGTCATCTCAATACGCTGTTTAACCAAATCCACCAAATCACTGGTTGCCCAAATATCATATGGCGATGGCTGCACGGGAATCAGCACAAAATCCGCTGTTTTAATCGCAGAGATTGCCAAATCAGTTGCTTGCGGCGAGCCGTCAATTACCACAAAATCCTTATCAGAGATATTTTTTAAGTCTCGGTCTAGGGTAGGGCGGTCAAGTCCAATTACGGTAACAGGGTTACTCTCATCCACTGCACTCCAATCTCGAGCAGAGCCTTGTTTATCACTATCAACCAGCAAAACACTGCTGCCTTGTAGTTGTAATGCTCGGGCTAAGTGGGTGGCTATGGTAGTTTTGCCGCTGCCTCCTTTTTGGTTTAACACTGCAATCACTTTCATACTTATATCCTTAAAAGATTATGTACTTATGTAAGTATATAGGTAAAAAACTTCAGAGACAATCGTATTAATTTAATCTACCCAAATTTTTACACTTGTTATTTATACCTCTTACTTACAAACCCCGAATTTTTACATCTTATTGCATACCCCAGAATTTTACAGCTATTTCTTAAACACCTTAAATCTTTACCCCAAAAAAATACACCTTCAAAACCTATAGTTATGTTCAAAAAATAAATTTACAAAATTTAAGCGTTTTAACAGCTTTTACTATCGATTGGCTACCTAAGTACCATTTTAATTCCAGTAGCCTGTTAAAACACATCCTATGCGGTTTTAGAGCTATATTATCTATGTTTACCTAATCTTATATCCCAAAAAGTATAAATTGATTGAATTTAACCCCAAAATTTTACGCAGTTGACGTGTTTTTTTAATTCTATTACTCGAAAAATAATCCTGTTTATAAAATTTACCCCTAAAATTTACATCTTTCAAAAAAAAATTTTCTTTTTTCTTTTTAAAGCTTTCTTCTTTTTAAAGCTTTTGTCCAAAAAATAAAAAACGCTAGAACCGTTGGTACAACTGGGCTAGGTGAAGTTTTTTTAAGAAGATATATGTAAAAAACTGGGGTAAACATGTAGAAATTTGGGGTTTAACATGTAGAAATTTGGGGTAAACATGTAGAAATTTGGGGTTTAACATGTAGAAATTTGGGGTATATATGTATTTATAAATGTGGATATTACATATATAATATTGCAGAAAATATATTCAATTTAAAGGTGAAAAATGTTGTCAGGAGATATGACCCCAGAAGAATTTAAACAATTTCAAGATAATTTAAGGGAGGCTATAGGTAATACTTATACGGTAGAAGTGGGTAAAATATTAACTCAAGAGGAAACAGAAAATTTAATCCGCTATATTCGTGTTGTCCACAATGATCCTGATGCGACTATTCAAATAATACAACCACTAGAATATGAAAAACCAAATTTTGACTTTGAAATTGTTGCTAAAAATAATCAAGTTATTTCGCAAAGAGAAAACTTGGACTCACTATCATTAGATTCGCAAATAGAGGAGGAATCATTAGCATCTAAAGAGTCCGTCGAATTAAATGAGTTATATATTAGTGAATATCCTACTAACGAAAATGACAAAATTTCAAAAATTTATGGTGAAAACTGGATTGTATTACAAAATCGTTTATTAAATGCAATTAGTGATCTTAATCAGGATGAAAGGAGATTTGTTATATTTTTATCCCCATTGGTGCGAAAAGCAGTAGATATGAATCCACATCAACGTAACTTTACTGTAGTAGCAAAAGATTTTGCAAAAGAATATGACATTGTTGAAAAACATGTCTATGAGAAGTTAAAGAAAATCTCCAAAAGTATTCATGGTAAAGTTTTTTATTATTGGAATTTTAGGGCTAATAAAAAAGCTAATTTAAAAGGCGTTTCTTGGATCGGTACAGCAGAATATAAAGATCGAGAAGGTATGGTGGAAGTATCACTGCTTGATGAGGTCATACAAATGCTCACGGTATTTGATAAGTCCAATCCTTTTACCAAATATGAGCGTAAGCACATTGCTAATTTAGGTAGCCATGGCATTATCTTATTTGAATTAATATCAAGTTGTATGCACCAGTTATTCAAAAGTAAATCTTATGAAATAGAATACCTACGAGAAAAATTTAATTGTCGTGATACTTATTTGCCAATTGCAGAATTCAAAAGAAATGTAATCGATAAGGCAATTAAAGATATTGAATCGAATACACCGCTTAAAATCAATTACGAACAGAAAAAAACTGGGAAAAAGGTAACAGAGCTGCTATTTAGTTTCTATGATTCAAGTATCAAGAAGGAACAACTAGAAGAAAATATTTTGGCGAAAAATGATGTTATTACTACGGAAGATAAAAAATTATTTGGGTGGCAAACCAAAGGCTTAACCGATGCTCAAATCAAAAAAATCGCTGTCTATCAAAAAGAATTTATTGATGCAAATACTAGTAAAGTATCCCCTAATGATCGTCGAGACTATCCTGAAATTTTCGAAGATTGGAAAGCCATGCTCAAGGATCCTAAACAAGTGATTACTTTTCACAAAATACAGGAACTTCTTGATAGAAAAAAAAGCTAAACTATTCATTATCAGAAAACATAAAAGGTTTAAAGCCCTCAAAACAGACGAGTAACTATTTGTGTTTAATGGTGAGGTGTACTCACGCCCCTGCCTCCGCCATCATTCTATCAATATCCTCAAAGGCATTTTCCAATCGCTCAATATGGTATAACTCATACATATCCACGATAAACTGCGTAATCCCTAGCGATTCCCACATTGCCAAAACCCTTTGAGCCGAAACCTGTCGATACTCCGCATAACGCTCTAACAAATAAATAAAAAATGCGTATTCCTTACTCATACTTCATCCGCCCGTAAATACAGTGAATTGCGCGGATTGCCTGTCACTTGCTCACTTTCCCACATATCAAAAATAATCAAGGGGCTTACCTTGTATAACTCAAGCTCTGGATCTCGAAGCATCATATAGGTTTCAGAACTAATAAATGCCTTAATCGCTTCCAACTCATCAAATCCATATTTTTCAACAATATGTTGCGCCACATGGCGGTCAAAAAAATCTAACGTTTGAGCAGATACTGGGTTCATACGATTTTGCTCCCTTCATAAGTCAAATAGCCTAAGCTCTCTTCATCACAAAATTATCTATAGCTTACTCAAATTTGTAGTAACAAATAGCGGATCATCTTTCTTGAGAAAATAACTATTGTCCAGTCACAAGCAGTTTTCCAGCAATAGCAACACTAAGATTATAAATTACTGGAATTTAGATGAATTTAAATCAGACAAGTAAAAAGCTTGGATTAGGTTTGCTTTTTACTGTTCATTTTCTGCGCGTTCATCTTCTTCATACAGGATAATATCGCCAGGCGTGCAGTCAAGCAGTTTGCATAAGCGCTCTAAAGAAGCAAAATCTATGCGTGTCACCTCATTATTATATAAACGGTAAAGTGTGGTCCGCCCCATATCCGTCAAACGATCTGCATCTGCAACCCGAATCCCTTTTTGAGCAAATAACACTGGCAGATTAAGTTTAATCATAAATATTTCCACAAATCAACACAAAGTTATTGCTAGTGGAACAATAAGTATTTATAATAATTCCACAAGCGGTAATATTATTACTTTATACAGTAATTTATAACCATCTAAAAGTAAGGTTATTATGCCATATAACTACTATTTTTACCAAAATATCCCAAACGGAGAAAAGAAAAATGCACCCAAACCCCGTTATCCAACAGATCTATAATCAACTTGACCTTAGACACGAGCGCCAACAACAAATCAACCTATTGACCAGCAAACTTATCAAAGAACAACGTATTCAACTGGGCGATGGACTGTACCTACATCTTGGTCAAACCAAACGCTGTAGCAACACCCAAGCGATTCAACAGTGGGTTCAAACTATTTATGACGCGATTGACACGGGTGATTATCAAGAAACCTACCGAAAACTTGAGCACGAATTCTTAGCTCTAATGCCAGAATTGTTATAAACCATTTAAATAGTAGCAGAAAAAGGAAATACTTATGCACCTACACTACATCCAACAAAACAGCCTAAACCCCTTTGAATTTCAAATCTGCCAAGCTTACTACGAAAACCCTAACAAGCACACCACACCCTTGGCACACTTACAGCAGCTATGCAGCCAGTATCACATCACCTTGGATCAACTTGCTGCCATCACCCAAAAGGTCAAAGCGTATCACCCGCATACCCATTGCATTGAATGCCATATCGCTCAGCGAATCACCGAACCTGACTACCGCAATAGCCAACATCTGCAACAACTTGACTATCTCTGCGATGACTGCCAATCATTTATCCATGCACCGAACCAATGCCAACATTTCGCCAATATGCCCTTGCTAGCTAGCAAAGCAATCGTTAATGATTTGCCGTATTGAAACAACCACTAATAAAAAAGTCTAAAAAAAATCGTTCCCCACCGCATGGGGAACTATTAAACACGCTATCAACTTGTTGAACGTAAGCCCCCGACCATCCCCTATTGAGATGGTTTCCAGACATGTGGTAGCAGCTCATCAATCTGGCTATCAGGATGCGTTGGCAGACGTCTCAGCACATCTGCCAAATAGGCATACGGGTCAAGCCCATTCAATCTAGCCGACTGGATAAGCGACATAACATTTGCTGCCCGCTTACCACTCTCAAGCGACCCTGCGAACAACCAATTTTTACGCCCGAGTGCCCATGGACGCATCTGATTTTCTGCCCAATTATTATCAATGGGCAGACTTCCATCATCCAAATAGCGAGTTAATGCCGTCCAACGTTTAAGGCAATACTCAATCGCCTTGGTAATATCAGCATTCTTAGTCGTACCTAAGCGTTTCTGTTGTAACCACGCATAAAGTTTATCCGCAACTGGTTTTGCCTTATTCTGCCTGATTTGCCTAACTATTTGGGCATCTCTAGGCATTGGTGATTGGTTTTTCTCAAACCGCTCGTCAATCTCACGCTCAACGGCATACAGCGATTGAAACAGTTCTAATACCTCAATGCTAATAAGACTCTGCCCTGTCACATGAAGCTCATGAAACTTACGCCTAGCATGCGCCATACAACCCACTTCAATCACCCCTCGCCCAAATAATGGCTTATAGCCGTTATAGCCGTCGCAAACAAGCTTGCCCTTAAAGCCCTGCAGAAAAGCATTGGGATACTCACTACCCCGACCTTGGGCAAAGTCATACACTACCGCTTTGATTGGGCTGTGCTTTGGGGTCACATACGCCCACACATAGCCTTGTTTTAACTTGCCTTTAGCATCTTTTACCCCATAGCCATTTAACACCTTTACTGGGGTTTCATCGGCATGCAGAATCGGTTGGGTAAGTATCAGCTGGCGTAAGCGATTGGCTAAAAACCCAAGCTGCACCCCGCAGCGTCCCACCCAATCTGCCAAGGTTGAATCGGATAAATATACCCCACTACGCTGATAAATCAGGCTTTGGCGATACAGGGGCAGATGGTCAGCGTATTTACTGATTAAGATGTGAGCGAGTAGCTCAGGCGTTGCAACGCTTTTATCGATGATTTGGGGCTCGGTTTTGGCTTGAACCAACCGCTCACAGTTACACGCAGCGTTACGGCAGGTGTATTTAGGATAAACATGACGCTCACGATAAAACTGCTTTGGCACAAAGCCAAGTTTGTCTTGAACATCTTGACCCATTTGCGTCATTTGACAGCCACATTTACAGGTAATTGACGGTGGCTCATGAATGATGGTGTGAATGTCGAGGTTGTCAGGAATAACGATGCGTTTTTGTCGTTTGGGTTTGGTTGGTGTTTCTGATTGTGTGCCTTTTTCTTGCGTATCAATCGGCTTGCTAGCAACCAGTTTGGCTCGCTCGTCATCGCTAAGATTGGCTAAGAAGTTGTCATGGACTTGTTCAAGTAAGGCTAGGTCTTCTAGGGCGGTTTCTTGGTTTAAGTGGGTTTGTTTGGGCGTTAAGCCTTCGCTTTTTTGCCCAAACAGCCGATGGATGAGACGTTGCTGTTTGGTGATGGCGTCAGTGAGCGCTTGGTTAATGCGAGCAAGCTTAGCTTCGTATTGCTGCCTTTGAGCGTCCATTTGTTGTTGGTATTGCTGTTTGAGTTGCGCTGCTTGCTGTTGGTAATGTTGTTTTTGTGCGTCAAGCTGCTGTTGAAGCCGAGCGTTTTGGGCTAATAAATCAGCATAGCTTGGCGCAGTTGGGTCGGATGGGTGGGCGGTGGTCATGGCATGAGTTTGCCATAACCGTTATCGGTTGTCAGCTAACGGGCGGTGATAGTTGAGATTTAGCGGCTTTATGATGAAGTCAGGTCAGGTAAGCGGGGTGAGTAAGTCTTTGCTTAGGTTGTGCCAAGGCAGTCCACTAACTAAAGCATTGAATTGCGCATGGCTGATGGTGAGTCCTGTGGTTGGGTTAGGTGCACTGTGATGTCGCATGAGACGTTCGCCAAGTCCGTGAAATCTGCCATCATCCAGTGCTCGGGTGCATAGCCATATGCCCAGGCCGTCATGGATGAGTATTTTTAGCCGGGTGCCTGTTTTGTTGTAAAATAGGTAGGCACAGTTTGGGCGGATGCCTGGGTGGTGCTGTAGGATGAAGGCGAGTAGTTTGTTGCTACCACTTCGCATGTCCATGGGGGTGGTGGATAGCCAAATTTGTTGGGGGTTGATAAGGGGGTTCATTGTAGCCCTCGCAGTAATTCAATGAGGCTATAGTTGTCGATCTGGGCAATGGTGAGTTTTATGGGCTTCGCGTTGTGGCTGTTATCGTGAGTGGGGATTTGAAGTTGTATACCTGTCAGGACTGATGAGTTGGATGTGATGAAATCGGTGATTTGCTCACGGTTTGGTTTTGGCGTTACGTTAACAGGGATGAATGTTGAGTTGTTGCTGGAGGCGTTGTTGTCGATGCGTGCGGGTAGTCGGTCAGTTTGGGATTGTTTTCCTTTGTGTTCACGTTTCCAGTTGTGCAATAGGTTCTGGTTGATGCCGTTGTCTCTGGCTATGCTAGCAATAGACCGTCCTGAGACTTCGGCTTCTTGTACTAGAAATTCTTTGAATTCGTCACTGTAGGTCTTGCGCTTGGGTTTGTTGGTTGCCATTTTAATGTCCATTTACTGAAAATCATGGACATTATCTCGCTTCATCTAAGAATCCAGTAGAGGGGATGGTCGGGGGCTTACTGTTGAACAGACTTTTCAATCAATGTTTAAATGGTTCATCATTACAATTAAGCATAAAGTTGTTGCTATTAAAAATTGGTACTACTATTTAACACCTAATTATTCTCTTGAGGTATCAAACTACTTAATTGACCACTTGGCAACAATAAATTAAGCCTAGTAGCAGAATTGTGAAGAACTGTCTACTGAGTCCTCTATATTTGGGGGAGGATAAATTAAATACAAATTAAAGGTGATAATGGCATACTCGTCATTGTTTATTGTAAGCATTTAACCGACTAATTAAGTGCTCGTTTTCTTCGGTCAATTTCATGCAAATATCGTTCAATTGATCGATCTGTTGTTGCTGTTTGTTGATAATACTTTTCAATGAATTGGTCTGTTTTATTGGATCTTCGGGTAAATTTATCATATTTTTTAATTTGGTATTGTGCCTCATCAATCGTAGCGAATACTGTCGCCATAAGCGCGCTCTCCTCTGAAAGCGTTTGACTAAATGTTCGCTCACTAATGGTTCTTTGTTCCATGATTCTTGCATTTTCTTTCTCTATTTGACGATTATAATTTCCTAATAGGGTAGGAATACCGCATTTTTCTAATTGTCGATCAATAGCACTCAGTTTAACGAAAGGTCGCACGGGAAGTTGTCGTGCTTGATGAGAACGGCAATCTACATAGGCATGTATTTTATAACGTGCAAGAAAAATATTAATCAATGCAGCCCACATAGCGCGTATCTGTTTTAATTGATCATGTGTGGTGGGGAGATTTAACGCCATCAAATTTTTATTAGACCATTCAAAATAGGACTTTCGAGAAAACTCTAACTCACCGTTCTTATTTATTTTAATACAACGGGTCGTCAAAAAAAGATGAGCACGAAAAGATCTCGGGTCTGCACCGATGGGTGGAGAACGCAAGACAAAATCAATGGCAATATCATAATAGTCTGCCAGTGAGCTGGCAAAAGCGACTACGAGTTGACGTTGTTGGTCAGCATTAAGCTCAAAAGGCACATTAACAATAATTTCTCGCACAATTCGACTGACCTTACCGCTATCACAACACTCCGCCAAATTCCAAAGCTTCTCACGTGAAAACATATCAAACGACTCATCAGATGAAGCGATGTCAAAGGGAAAAATTAAACCTTTAGCGATTATCTGTGTATCATCATCATAAGAAAAAAATTTCTCTAAACGCTGATCATATAGCTTCTCTGCTGCCGTACAAGCAATCAGTCGAATGACCGAGTCCAGCTTTCGCCGAGAATGCGGTTTCATCGTAAGAGAAAAAATGGCCAATAGCGACTCCAATTAGTATACAGAATAGATTATACAAATAATTCGTAAATTATAAGCAAGTTAGTAGGTTTTAAAACCATTATATTTCAAATAGATAGCAAAAAGTAAGATTAAAAAAGGAGATTTTAACTAAAAAAGAGGCAAATTATCTGCAATATTTAAAGAAATTTCCACGTTTAGCTATAGAAAAACTAAGAAAAATTCAAAAAATCCAGAATCTGAGCCAAATAACCGTTTTTTTAACCGAAATAACCATTTTCAATCAGTAATATCCAAAAATTGGCCAAAAAAACCACATTTGGTTCATAAATAACTAAATAACTTTCAAAAAATCCAAAATCTGAGTCAAATAACCATTTTTCTAACCCAAATAATCATTTTTCTAACCCAAATAACCATTTTCAATCAGGAATATCCAAAAATTGGCCAAAAAAACCACATTTGGACTACAAATAACTAAAAAATTTTCAAAAAATCCAAAATCTGAGACAAATAACCGTTTTTCTGACCTAAATGACCATTTTCAAGCAGAAATAACTAAAAATTCGTCAAAAAAACCACATTTGAGCCACGAATAACCAAAAACATTCCAAAATATCTAAAATTTGGGTCAAATAACCATTTTCTTGATCCAAATAACCATTTTTAAGCAGAAATAACTAAAAATCCGTCAAAAAAACCACATTTGGACCATAAATAACTAAAAAATTTTCAAAATATCCAAAAAAATGGTAATTAATTTGCAAGATGATAAGTTCACGCCGTACTAAGCAAGATGATAAGTTCACGCCGTACTAAGCCAGTATACACATAGTACCCTTTTTTAGCTTTGCTAAAAATGGTACCATGTGAACTGGTTCAGGGGCGATGCCCCCGAAACCCCCGTTGCCCTGTTGTTGAGTTTAAGATAAGGCTGCGTGTGGTCATTTAGAAAGTTTAATAGGTTCAGTTAAAGGTGAGTGACGATGCCAAAAATTCTTGGAGATAAGCGTACCAAAGAGATCAAAATTCGTTTAACGGACAATGAGTTTGCTAAGCTGCAACAACGGCGCACTAAAAATTTAGCAGGTTGGCTTCGAGATTTAGCCCTGGGTGCCGTGCCTATTCGACAAGCCGATCCAGCATTGGTTCATCAGGTTGCTAGAATTGGTAGCAACTTAAATCAGATTGCTCGACATGCCAATACGGAAAAAAAATTGGATGCCAGTGTGTTGTCGGCATTAAATGACAGTAATCGGTTATTACAAGCATTGGTTGAGCAACATAAAAATTAAGGCAAGCGTTTTAGATTAAGCGGCTTAGAACCTGTTCACGATTAAAAAATATGCTAGGATAAGCTACGTAATCAATTAATAACTGAATCAATCACCATGAGAAAAGCCTATCCAAGCGACATTAGCCGAAAACAATT
>JABAHL010000080.1:0-208 GCA_019353055.1 Faucicola osloensis | reverse complement strand
TGAAAACCAAGAATCGGCTAATACATAGTCGAATTTGACTTGGTTTTTGATTGCCCTATCAAACATATCAAGCAGTCGCTGATTTTTGGTTTTATCACTTTTACGTTTAACCTTGCCTTTGTCATCGGTAAAGACATTGGGTTTGGTGATGATGTCAAAGCTTAAGGGTATGTCGATATCTTTGCGATGATACAGACAGTTAAGCAGG
>JABAHL010000079.1:0-208 GCA_019353055.1 Faucicola osloensis | reverse complement strand
CCTGCTTAACTGTCTGTATCATCGCAAAGATATCGACATACCCTTAAGCTTTGACATCATCACCAAATCCAATGTCTTTACCGATGACAAAGGCAACGTTAAACGTAAAAGTGATAAAACCAAAAATCAGCGACTGCTTGATATGTTTGATAGGGCAATCAAAAACCAAGTCAAATTCGACTATGTATTAGCCGATTCTTGGTTTTCA
>JABAHL010000078.1:0-208 GCA_019353055.1 Faucicola osloensis | reverse complement strand
AGAACCTGTTCACAATCTTTTCAGCAACAAAGCGATGAAAGCGAGATTGGTAAGTTGAAGGCTTGAGTTTAAATGACGCTCACAGTTTTTCCATAAGCGTCTATTTTTCTCAAGCCAAGCAAACGAACGTTCTACAACCCATCGCTTTGGTATGACTTTAAACGTATGCAGTTCATCTCTTTTGGCAACTTCTGTGGTAACGGTTTCG
>JABAHL010000077.1:0-216 GCA_019353055.1 Faucicola osloensis | reverse complement strand
TAGGAGTAATCTCTCATGACAAAACAGCGTAAGTAGTACAGCAAAGAATTTAAACTAGAAATGGTCAAACCCATAGAAGAACAAAATCAGCGTGTTGTTGATATTGCTAAGAACCTGTTCACAATCTTTTCAGCAACAAAGCGATGAAAGCGAGATTGGTAAGTTGAAGGCTTGAGTTTAAATGACGCTCACAGTTTTTCCATAAGCGTCTATTTT
>JABAHL010000076.1:0-217 GCA_019353055.1 Faucicola osloensis | reverse complement strand
ATGAGGTAGTCGCTGTAGAGTTCTATCATGTCTTTGTTCATTTGTTTACTCTCGCTGACTGCTTTTTTTGTTATGATAGCGCTTTTTTAAAGGGCTGCGTAACTTCAGTTAGCTAGCAAGGAAGTACATCGCAGTGGCACACACAGACCAATCAATCGATACCCTTATATCAATTAGCGGCACCCTCGCCAGCATCGGGCTGGCGCTTGTCGCCATC
>JABAHL010000075.1:0-223 GCA_019353055.1 Faucicola osloensis | reverse complement strand
ACGGCCACCTTCACGGATTGCAAAGCGTAAGCCTTGGTCCATTGCGATTGGGTGGATTAGCTCTACGTTCATTTCAACGTTATCGCCAGGCATTACCATCTCTGTACCTTCCGGTAATTGGATTGCGCCAGTTACGTCAGTAGTACGGAAGTAGAATTGTGGACGGTAACCATTTAAGAATGGGGTGTGACGACCACCTTCTTCTTTTGATAGTACGTATACT
>JABAHL010000074.1:0-223 GCA_019353055.1 Faucicola osloensis | reverse complement strand
ATACAGACAGTTAAGCAGGTTAATGCCTTTAACATTTTTGTTTTGGGTGTGGTCGTAGTGCCAGCAGTTGATGTCGTCGACGCTTGTGTGTGGTTTGGGCTGTATGGTGTCGTCAAAGATGAGATAGCCGATGGCATTGGGTGTGGCATTCTCATGCTGTCTTAGCATGGGTTTAATCAGTTGCCATTGTTCTTTGGCGGTGAGTGTTTCACTGTTTAGAAAG
>JABAHL010000008.1:0-98895 GCA_019353055.1 Faucicola osloensis | reverse complement strand
TGTTGTCAGTTATTGCGGTTCTCGCCATTGTTTGTGTTTGCCTATATTTTGTTGGAATATAGGGTTAAAATAGGGCTCTTTTGGGCTTATTCAAATTAGGGACACGCCCTAATAATTTTAACATCTCATCAAGATTTTTAATTTTTTTGGCATTTTGCCAAAGCTCATTGGCTTCTTCATAACCTTGTGTCAGCATACCAAGCCATTGTTTATAGCGACCAACAAGCATATTTTCACTTTTGGCATCGCCTTGCAAAAAGGCAATTTGTAAAGTTAATAAATCTTGCCAGTTCATGCTTTCAACTTTTTCGCCTTTATCCATCGCTTTGATTTGATTGACCAAGTCAGGTCGAGTGACCGCACCACGTCCGAGCATGATATGTGGGGTGTTGGCTTGTTGGCGGCAACGCATGGCTTGCTCAGTCTGCCAAATTTCGCCATTGGCAATAATCGGTAAGCCCAGCCGCTGCGTCAGGGGCGCGATTAACTCCCAATAAGCTGGGGGTTTATAGCCTTGGGTTTTGGTACGGGCATGGATGGTCAGCCAACTGGCATTGGCTGATTGCACCGCATCGCCGATTTCTTGGGTGAGTGAGGTATCTTCATAGCCGAGTCGGATTTTTGCTGATACAGGCGTATCCGATGGCACGGCTTGGCGTACTGCCTGGATGATTTGATACAAGGTTTCAGGTTCGGTGAGCAACACCGAGCCACCGCGGTGACTATTGACAGTTTTAGCAGGGCAGCCAAAGTTAATATCAATGGCTAACGCACCAAGCTCAACCGCTTTGACAGCATTACCTGCCATCAAATCAGGCTCACTGCCCAGTAACTGTACATGTACGGGCGTGCCGTTAATGGTTTTGCCTTTTAAACCATCTTCATGCAAAAGTTCGGGTACAAATTTATAAAACACATGCGCGGGCAGGACGTGCTGGGTGACGCGAATAAACTCACTTACCGTCCAGTCGTAATGCCCGATACTGGTTAAAATATCCCGCATCAATGGGTCGGTCAGTCCTTCCATCGGTGCAAGGACGATCTGCGGCTGGGTAAAATCGGGGCTAAACTGCGATAAGTGACTAGCCATAAATCACCTTTTTATCTTTGAGTCCGTGAATCAAATCTTGAATATTAAAAATATCCAAATTTACCTTGGCGCGCGTACAGGCAACATACAGCAGTCGCAACTCTTCGGGGGAGATTTTTACCGCTTGAGAAGTCACATCATAATAAAAATCATTGTCAATCTGCACCCGTGACCATTCCAACCCTTTGGCTTTATGCGCGGTAGAGATGATATAGTCGGCTTTATCCAGTGTAGTCAAGCTGTTAATGGCTTGGTTTAGCGTTTCGGTGCCATGTTCATCGACCAATTTAACGAGGGTTTTTAAATCGCTGCCTTCGCTCGTCTCGCTATAATCCTGCACGTCGCGCCAATTGTTAAAGTAGGCAAGCTCAGGTACACCATACGCCGCTTGTCCTTTTTTTAGCCGTTCGGCAGATTGGCTAAATTTGAGCAAACGGTCTGTATCGGCTTGTAGCGCAACTTTATGTCCCATTTTAAGCCCAGATAACAGATTGACCATCGCACTGGCATTGGTACGGCAAAGAATGGCATCTTTTTGACCATGCACCATACTTTTGCCTAAGGTAGAAGCCATCGCAGGATTGCCGCGCAGTGGCACCTCTTCTTGTAGCGCTTTTAAAAACCCATTCGCCACATCGGCAATTTGGTCGCCAAATCGAAACGATTGGGTGAGCAAGGTTTGTGGTAGCGGCAGGCGCTTCATGGCATTGACAGCGCCGCGCCATTCATAAATTTGCTGATGCGCGTCACCCACATAGATAACTTGGTTGGGCTGATTGGACAAAATCCCCATCATCAAGGGATCGGCATCTTGCGCTTCATCAAATAAGATAAAATCTGCAGGAATAACCGGTTTAGATAGCGCCCAGAGTTTGAGGTAAATATCATGCCCAATCCCCGCAGGGTGGCGCGGGTCAATCGATTGCTGCCAGCGGCGCTCTACATACGGGTATAAGGTATCGCGCAGCTGCTCAGCTTCACTGGCAACCAACCAGTCAGGAAACTGCAAATGGCGCGGCGCAGGGTAACTGGCATGGGTACTACAAAACGTGCTCACCGCATCGGACACAAATCGCGCTTGTCGCTCTGGCGTTAAGGTCACAAACTGGCTTTTGCCTTCAATTTGGCGTTTGACTTGCACAGGGGTCAAGCCCAAATCTGAGGCAAGGCGACTGGGAGAAAAACGCGGTAGTTGCAGCTTTGCGGTGATATCGCGAGCGGTATGACGAAATGCCAATGAGTGAAAAGTGCGACAGTCGACATGGTGGGGGAATTTACGCTGGGCTTCTGCAGCAATCGCCTTGTTAAATGCCAAATAAATCCCGCGACCACGCAGCTGATTGCCAATCAGGTTAAGCGTGGTGGTTTTGCCTGCGCCGGCATACGCTACCACCTTAAACGACTGGCGTGTGAGTGCCATATCGACAGCCTGCTGCTGCTCACCCGTTGGGCGTTGGGTCGGGCTGTGGACAGGGGATTGGTTAGGGATAACGCTGGGGTTTGACATAAGGCCATTGCTAACAGAAAAGTGAGCTATTTTAGCAAAATTTGGCAAGTTTTGCTCAGTTTCCTTTATTTACTAAACCTTTATTTACTAGCCTTTATTTACTAAGTGGGGATGAATGAGAGGTTGATTGGATTTTAGCTTTACCCAGCTAGATTAGCGGTCTTTCTGTAATAACGCTTTTTCTTTAATAAGTACCCGCGCCATAACTAGACCCAGTTCAAACAATAACCACATCGGGATAGCTAGCATCACCATCGATAAACCATCTGGCGGTGTCACCAATGCCGCAATAGCAAAACAACCCACGATGATGTAACGGCGTTTTTGCGCCAAACTATCCACCGTCACAACCCCAGCCAATACTAGTAGCAGCGTCAACACAGGAATCTCAAAGGTTGCCCCAAACACCAAAAACAGCTTGAGTACAAAATTTAGATAGCTTTCGATATCGGTCATCGGTAGCACGTTGTCGGGGGAGAATTTGATAAAAAAAGCCAGCACGCTTTTGAGCACGACATAATAGGCAAACGCAATCCCCAGATAAAACAATATCACCGATGACAATAGCACGGGTAGGGCGATACGTTTTTCATGCTTATACAGCCCTGGGGCGATAAACGACCAAATCTGGTACAAAATATACGGCATCGCCAAGATAACAGCCAGATACAGCGTCAATTTAATCGGTGCCAAAAATGACGAGGTGATATCGGTTGCAATCATAGAAGAATTGACTGGCAACAACGCCGTTAACGGGGCGGAAAAAATATCGTAGATTTCTCGCGAAAAGCCTGCCAATGCCAAAAAAATCACCAAAACTGCCGCAAAACCATGAATCAAATGACGGCGCAGTTCAATCAAATGCTCAGTGATGGGCATATCTACCAAAGTGTTGTCTTGCGATGGTTCATCATTTTTAGCTTGTTCAATGGCTAATTGTTCAGGCGTTTTTTTGGTTTTGATAAGCTTAATCACTGGGCAACTCCACCCAAACTTGGCAATTGGTGCAGTAGAGGATCGGCCTCATAATTGGGTAAAAACGGCGGATTGGGAAGACGTCTGACACGGTCATAATCACTGAGCAAAAACCAACGATAATACATTGGCTCAGTGGCAGCAAATAGGGCTTCATGTAAGTCTTTAGCCACTTCATCGGCTTCAACATCAGCCTCTAGACTCAGCAAATAATCGTCTGCTTTGGTTTCTGTCAGATAAGACTCGTCAGATGGATTGTTTGGTGAAAGCGCGGTGCTATCATTTGTTGGCTCAGCTAAATGATTGGGTGGTTCATGAGTAGGTGGTTCAGTGGGTAGGCTAACTGCGTTAGTATCATGACCAAGACTAGGGGTTGTATTAGCCGACTGGGTGTTGTGAGCTTGCATCGAAGGCATTTTGCCATGTTGCTGTAATTCGCTCACACTGCTGCGAAGGGCTTCCATCTCGCGCTTCATATCAACTTCAGCTTGGCGGATTTTTTCCAGCTCAAGCTGCATTTGCTTGCGCGTTTCGGCAAGGTCAAGCTCAGCTTCAATTTCTGATTGCAGTGTTGCAACCGTACGGCGGAATTTGGCATACCACTGACCTGCAGTACGCGCCGCTTGGGGGAGTTTTTCAGGGCCCAGCACAATCAGTGCAATCGCCCCAAATAACAGTAGTTCGGAGAAACCTATATCAAACATAACAACCGTGGCAGTTAGGGATTAAAAACCAAAGAAAAAGTAACGACTAGGGTTTAAACGTTATGTTTATCTTGTTGGGTCTGCGTGGTATTGAGCTCAGCTTTTTCGTGTTCAAGGACACGGTTTTTGTTCAGATGCTGTTCGTTTTCATCTTTGACCGCATCTTTAAAGCCTTTAACGGCACTACCCAAATCTTTACCGGCATTTTTTAGTTTTGAGGTGCCAAAAATGACCACAACAACAACCAGTAAAATTAACCAATGTGTGATTGAGAAACTACCCATGAGAATATCCTTTGATTAACCTTGACAATAGGGGTGAGGACAATATGAATTTGCAGTGTAACACATAACCATTGCGTTGACATAACTGTGCAAAAAACGGTGTAAAACACGGCGAATTTTTTGCACTTTTAGCCAGCAACACTCAGGAATTATCGACTGTTTAGTGGCGTTTACTTAAGGGCGCTCACTTAAGGGCTATTACTTAAGGGATTTGACGTGCGGCTTTTTCGTCGATACCCGATAAGCCAAAACGTCTTGCCAATTCATTGGTGACAGCCCAAGACGGTATATTAAACCATGCCAATGTGACCATTGTGTGAAACCAAACATCAGCAATTTCATACACCAAATCTTTTACCGCGGTATCATCGGCGATGGCTTCATAGGGGGTATCGTTGGCAATGTTGATATCTTTGGCAGCGATAATGGCTTCAGTGGTTTCTTCACCGACTTTTTCTAAGATTTTGTTGATACCTTTATGGTATAAGCTTGCCACGTATGAGCTATTAGGATTGGCATTTTTACGCCCAATCAATACTTCATCTAACGCAGTTAAAATATCCGCTGACGTCGTAGGGGATTGTATTGGATTACTTGTTTGTGTCGCATGGCTTGCAAGCGGCGAGTGTTCATGAGTCGGTTTAGCGTTGTCACCATAAATCGTATCAGGGTCTTTGATAACCGCATCAGTGATTTGCCATTGTAGCTGTCCGTGGTCATCGGCAAGCAGACGATAAAAACAGGACTGCCGACCCGTGTGGCAAGCAATCCCCCCCACTTGGGTGACTGACAGCACAATCACATCAGCATCGCAGTCTAGGCGGATTTCATGGACTTGCTGAAAATGCCCAGAGCTTTCGCCTTTGTGCCATAATTTACCGCGAGAGCGTGACCAATACACCGCTTGCATTTTTTCAGCAGTCAGGCGTAATGACTCGCGATTCATCCATGCCATCATCAAAATGCGCCCTGTATGAAAATCTTGAGCGACTGCAGGCATAAGCCCATTGTCATCAAATTTTAGTGTATCTAGCCAATCCATATTCACGCCCTGTATCATACCATGCAAGCCCTAACCAAAAAAAAGCACCCATCAAGCGATGCGGGCATTTATCATAATTCATCAAGCCCTAAATCTCAAAGGGTTTCACATCTAAGGCTTCTTTGATGATAGCTGATAACGGAATTTCTTGGCTTTGACGATAGTCATACGCCACAAAGCCCATTTTGGCATACGCCACCAATGACCCATCAAACATCCGCGAAACTTTGAACACAAAATCCCCACCCAAATCGGTTAAATGCTGCACGCCGACTTCAAATAACAGTTCTTCACGCGCCCGTACCCGATCAAAGATTTGGGTCTCGATATGATTAATGACCAAGCCTTGGTACTCAGCATTAACCTCTTTAATGCCTTTTGAATATAAAAAACGAAAACGGGCTTCGGTAAGCAATACTACCAAATTTTCAACCGTTAAATGTTGTCCTAATCCAATTTCGGTATTGCGCACGCGCATGACGGTCTCAAACACGAAATGGGCAACTTCAATATTTTTGCTTAAAGTTGACAAGAACTGTAACCTCATGATGTTGATGAAATAGCATTACACGTTAAACTTTACAAAAGCCTGCGAACGATAAATACTTTAAGGTTAAACGAACTAATGTAAACTGTGTCCGAAATAGGGCTTACTTATCACTTTTAGCCAACTGAGCCCCAGTTTTTGTAAATTAAGTTGTTAACTTAATTAAGGTAATCTCGTGATACATTTGCCAAGTTATTCATGGTAAATAATTGATATCATAGATTTTTTAAAATTTTATAAAAACTGACTGGCTAAAAATCTATTATAGTAAAGAAATGTTAAAGTAGCATAAATAACATGGATGTCAAAGAAAAAATTAGTTTTAACAATTGCGTGCATTCAGGAATGATTTTTGATAAAATACCGCCTCCCACCTCAAGGCAAAAAATCCAGTGTGATGAGGATTTTTTGACAAACAGGTTAACTTCACTTGATAAAGATGTTTAATCTCTGTCAAAAACGAACAAGAGGCTATCATGAAATTAAAAACTCGCCGTGGTGCTGCCAAGCGTTTCAAAAAAACTGGTAACGGTATCAAACGCAAACAAGCATTCAAACGCCACATTTTGACCAAAAAATCTCCTAAGCGTATCCGTCAATTACGTGGATGCAAATTGGTACACGTGTCTGATGAGAAACGTGTTTACCGTATGTGTCCTTACCTATAATTTATAGGTATTCAATTAACTGATATTACAAAACTTTAGGAGTAAATTATGGCTCGTGTAAAACGTGGTGTACAGGCAAATCGCCGTCATAAAAAAGTATTGGCTCGTGCAAAAGGTTATTACGGTGCGCGTTCGCGTGTTTTCCGTGTTGCTGTACAAGCAGTTACCAAAGCTGGTCAATATGCGTATCGTGACCGTCGTAACAAAAAACGTTCATTCCGTCGTTTATGGATTGCACGTATCAACGCGGGTGCGCGCTTAAATGGCTTAAGCTATAGCCGTATGATTAACGGTCTGAAAAAAGCCAGCATCGAAATCGACCGCCGTGTATTAGCAGACATCGCTATGCATGACGCGCAAAGTTTTACGGCGTTGGCAGAAAAAGCAAAACAAGCACTGGCTGCTTAATTTGTTTTAAAGCGATTTTTCAAAAAGCCATTAAGTGCAAGCTTAATGGCTTTTTTTATCGCCATATTTTAGTTAAAATGCCTATCACTATTGATAACCAAGATTGTAACGCTCATGACAGAAATAACGACTGACAAAATTATCCAATATTCTGGAAATTTAACCGATATCACCCAAGACCAATTTTCTCAATTTGTTCAAGATGCCAAAGCCTTAATCAGCACCGCACAAAACCCCCAAGACCTACAAAACATCCGCGTGACTTTAACCGGCAAAAAAAGCCACCTTACTACATGGTCGAAACAACTTGGCGGACTCGACGCTGACGGTAAAAAGACCATCGGCGGTATGCTGCATCAAGTACGTACCCAAATCAATGACAGCCTACAACAAGCGCAAAGCGATTTAGAAGCCAAAGCTTTGGCTGCCAAGCTTGCCAGTGAATCCATTGACATCACCCTGCCGGCACGTGGACAACAAGCGGGTAATTTGCACCCTGTCACCATGACCGCTGAGCGTATGCAAGGGTTTTTCCGTCAAGCAGGCTTTGAAGTCGCAACAGGTCCTGAAGTTGAGAGCGACTACTACAACTTTGAAGCGCTAAATATTCCAAGCCATCACCCAGCGCGCGCCATGCATGATACCTTTTATTTTGAAAAGCAGCATTTTAATGCCAATTATGTGCTACGTACCCATACCAGTTCGGTGCAAATTCGCACGATGGAAAAAGGCAACCTGCCGATTCGTATCATCTGTCCAGGACGCGTGTATCGCAACGATAGCGACCAAACCCATTCACCGATGTTTCATCAGCTTGAAGGTTTATATGTCAGCGAATCGACCAATTTTGCTGAGCTAAAAGGCTTGATTCATGAGTTTTTGCAGGCGTTTTTTGGTCGCAAGCTCACGGTGCGTTTTCGCCCGTCGTATTTTCCATTTACTGAGCCGTCTGCGGAAGTGGATATCCTTGCCGATACTTATGCAGGTGGGGGCAAATGGCTAGAAGTAATGGGCTGCGGTATGGTGCATCCAAAAGTGTTGTCCGATAGCGGTATTGACCCGACCAAATACCAAGGCTTTGCATTTGGGATGGGGATTGAGCGCTTTGCCATGTTGTATTATGGCGTGAATGATTTGCGCTTGTTCTATCAAAATGATGTCAGATTTTTAAAGCAGTTTGCTTAGGGGAAAACAATGAAAATTAGCGAAAACTGGTTACGCCAATGGGCAAACCCAAACTTAAGCGCTGAGCAAATTGGCGAACAACTGACGATGGCAGGCTTAGAGCTTGATAGCTTAGATAAAGTCGCCAAAGACTTTAGTGGTGTAGTTGTCGGTGAAGTGATTGACGTTACCCAACACCCCGATGCCGATAAACTGCGCGTTGCCAAAGTGAATGTCGGTGAGCATAGCGAAGCACCGCTACAAATCGTTTGCGGTGCACCCAATGTCGCCGTTGGCGTGCGTGTACCTGTGGCACTGGTAGGCGCCAAACTACCACCTGCGCAAGGGGATGAACCCTTTAACATTAAAAAAGGCAAACTGCGCGGTGTAGAATCGCATGGTATGCTTTGCGGTGGTAGTGAGATTGACTGTGATGATGGTGTTGATGGCTTGCTAATTTTGCCACAAGACGCCCCGATTGGCATGGATATCCGAGCGTATCTTGGCTTAGACAATCATGTGCTAGATATTTCAATCACCCCAAACCGGGGTGACTGTTTTAGTGTGCGCGGTATCGCCCGTGAGCTTGCCGTGCTCAATGATTTAACATTTCAGCTACCCTTTGACCACATCACCGCAGCTGCGACCGACAACGCTAGCCAAGCGGTTAGCGTAGAGACCACAGACTGCCCACGTTATTACGCGCAAGTGGTCAGTGGACTGACAGGCACGACGGCATCACCTGATTGGATGAAACAAGCCCTAAATGCCTCAGGCGTCAAGCCACGTAATTTACTGGTGGATGTGACCAATTATGTATTACTTGAGCTAGGTCAGCCGCTGCATGCGTTTGATGCAGACAAACTGGTAGGCACAATTATTGTGCGCCATGCCCAACAAGGCGAAACCCTTGAGCTATTAAATGAGCAAACCATTACCTTACAAGGTGATGAACTGGTGATTGCCGATGAACAAGGTGTCATTGCGTTAGCGGGAATCATGGGTGGACTTCGCACCGCAGTGACCGATAGCACGACCCGAGTGGTAATCGAAAGTGCATTTTTCAAACAGTTGGCGATTGCAGGTAAAGCGCGCCGTTTTGGCTTGCATACCGATGCGTCACAGCGTTTTGAGCGGGGTGTTGATTTTGAATTGCCAAAATTGGCACTCGACCGCGCCGTCAATTTATTGGCAACATTTGGCAATGGCTCAAGTAAGGTTAGGGTCGGTCAAATCACGCTGGTCGAAAACACCGCTGAACTGCCAAAACGTACGCCAGTGACGCTACCGATTGTCAGTATCAACAAATTGTTAGGCGCGGATATCGCCACTGACAAAGCCATTGAGATTTTAGAAAGTCTACAAATTAGCACCGAGTTACAAGGCGAAAATCTGGTTGCCACGCCGCCGAGCCATCGTTTTGATATCAGCTTACCCGAAGATTTGATTGAAGAAATCGCCCGCATTTATGGCTATAACAATATTGCCAACAAACTGCCAGCGTTTACCAGCAATTTGTTTGACAATAAACGCCAAAATGATCTGCATAACCTAAAAATGAGCTTGGTCAATCAAGGTTATTTTGAAGCGGTGAGTTTTAGTTTTAGTGATGCCAAAGTCGAAGCTTTGTTTGATGGGGCGCATTTTGCTGCACCACTCGCGCTTGCCAATCCAATCTCAAGTGACTTAGCGGTCATGCGTCGTACCTTGCTGTCTAGTTTGTTGCCTTGTGTGCAATATAACTTAAACCGTCAACAGAACCGCGTGCGTCTGTTTGAGACGGGTCTGCGTTTTGATGGCAGTGATATCGCAAGCTTAAACCAAGTTGACACTTTGGCGATGGTGGCAGTCGGCAGCACTCATCCAGAGCAGCATCATGACAGCCGTGTGATGGATTTTTATGACCTAAAAAATGACGTCGAGTCGGTTTTTCCACGGTTTGCCCAGTCTGCTATCAGTTATCAACGTAGTGAGCAGCCGTTTTTACACCCCGGTCAAAGTGCCGATGTACACTATCAAGGCAAGGTGATTGGCTGGTTGGGTCAGTTGCACCCACAGATTGCCAAAGCCTTGGATTTGCCGACCACTTGGGTGGCGCAGCTGAATTTACAGGCGGTGATTGACATGCACCAACAGGCATTGACCATCATGACGCCAAGTAAATTCCCACAAGTACGCCGTGATATTGCTGTGGTGGTAGACAAGTCGATTGCTATGCAATCCATGAAGGATACTATCAAACAAGTCGGGGGCGAGCTATTAAAAGATGTGTGGTTGTTTGATGTGTATGCCGGCAGTAATTTGCCTGAAAATCAACAATCGCTTGCTTTTGCACTGGTGTGGCAAGACTTCGATGCCACGCTTTCTGATGAGCGTATCAATGCGCAAATGGAAGCTGTCATCGCTGCGCTACATGAGCAGTATCACGCAACGCTACGTATGTAATCTTGGACTAGCAAATTATGCCAGTCGATACAATGTTTTTCTTTGATTTTAAAGTAAAAATAACTATCGACTGTATTTACTAGAATCGCTAGAATAGGAACATTTAGTAGGGTGGGTATGATAATGAATATGCAAGTTGAAGGAAAAACCTTAACCAAATTAGAAATGATCAATCATTTGATGGAAAATTTGGGCATGACGCGCCAAGACAGCCGCGCATTTGTGGAGAATTTTTTTTCAGAGTTGTCGGAGACGTTGACCAAAGGTCACCAAGTCAAGCTATCGGGTTTTGGTAACTTTGAGATTAAGGATAAAAGCCAACGTCCAGGTCGCAACCCAAAGACTGGCGAGATGGTTCATGTCACAGCGCGCCGCGTTGTTACCTTTAAAGCGGGGCAAAAAATGCGTCGCAGTATTGAAGATAAACTGTTCACAGAATAACGCGCTTTATTATTTTAGATTGTTTTTAGTTAATTTAGGCGTTTTAAAATCAGTTAGCGCATTTTGACCATAAAACATTCGAACCATAAAATTTAACCATAAAAAAAAGAAGCTTAATGCTTCTTTTTTTATGCCAATTATGCCACTATTTGGCAGCAGAGGCGGTTGCACTGGCAGCGGCTGGTGTCGCAGGGTTTGCACCCCAGATAGCTGGGTATTTATAACCTGGGAAAGTTTTGTGGGCGTATTGTTTAAATTCTTCTGAATTATACGCATTGGTCACGTCTTTTACCCATTGTGTGTCTTTGTCTTTGGTGCGAATCGCTGACCAGTTGACATACGCATAGCTGGGTTCTTGGAACAGCGCTTCAGTTAATTTGATACCTGAGCTGGTCGCATAGTTACCGTTGATGACTGCAAAGTCAACGTCAGAGCGCGCACGTGGTAATTGTGCGGCTTCTAGCTCTACCAATTTGATATTTTTTAGGTTTTCTGCGATATCATTTTTTGATGCAGTGAGTGGGTCGATATTGGCTTTAAGTTTTACCCAGCCCAGTTCGTTGAGCATCACCAGCGCGCGTGCAAAGTTGCTTGGATCGTTCGGTGCAGCCACGGTGGTGCCGTCTTTGACTTGTTTTAAGTCATTTAATTTACCTGGGTAGATGCCAAGCGGTGCGGTAGGTACTTGGAAGGCTTCAACGATATCTAGGTTGTTATCCTTTTTGAAGGTGTCGAGATAAGGTTTGTGTTGGAACACGTTGATATCAATATCGCCATCGGCTAAGGCTTTATTTGGGCGCACATAGTCAGAGAATTCAACCAATCTGACTTTATAGCCTTGTTTTTCTAACTGCGGTTTGACAGAGTTTTTGACCATGTCACCAAAATCGCCCACAGTAGTACCAATCACAATTTCAGATTTGTTCGGGTCGATACCTGTGTTTGCCGCTGCTGTAGTCGTCGTTGAGCTTGCAGTAGTCGTGGTTGTAGTTGTGGTGGTGCTAGCTTGTGCTGTGGTTTCGGTTTTGCTTTCAGGTTTGCTACAACCGACTAGGGCAATCCCTGCAACCCCTACGGTTGCTAATAGCTGCGCGATGTGGCTTGATAAATGCGTTAATTTCATACCTTCCTCCAAAAATGAAAAAATAAACGGATAAAACAATCAGCTTACCTTAACATACGTATAAAAAAAATGTTATTGAGAGTTAACCTATGGATATGAAATTTTTTCATAATTCCTAGAAAAACCATCAACAACAATTTTTTAAACAGCCATTTTCTAAAATTAACGTTTATCCAGACGGTGCGCCAAAATATTACCAACCGATTGGATGATAATCACCATCACCACCAATAAAATCACCATAAAAATCATTACATCATTTTGATAGCGGTTATAACCATAGCGAATCGCCAAATCACCGAGACCGCCACCCCCAATCATACCCGCTGCCGCACTGTAAGAGAGTAAACTAATCATCAAAGTAGTAATACTCAAAATCAAACTTGAGCGTGACTCAATCAATAACACGTTGCGAATAATCGTCCCTGTACTTGCACCCATTGATAACGCCGCTTCGATGATACCTTTTGGCACATCACGCAGATTTTGCTCAACGAGCCTAGCAAAGTAGAAGATACCGGCGACACTCAAAGCAAGCGATGCCGCGATTGGACCAATGGTAGTACCGACAATGAGTCGAGTGACAGGAATAATCACAATCATCAAAATCACAAACGGAAAAGCACGCATGATATTGGTAAAGTTGCCAAGTCCTGCATACAGCGATTTGTTGTCGGCGAGCTGATTTTTACTGGTCAAAAATAGCGCGACGCCGAGCAATGTACCAAAGATAACTGACGCAACCGTTGAGATACCCACCATAATCAGCGTTTCCCAAAACGCTTGCCAAATTTCTGCTTTCATCCCCAAAAGATTATCAACCGCGCTTTGCCAAGTTAATGTATTTGCCATGAAATTACCCAACGATTCAATTTAAAACTTAAAAAATTATCCAGTCATCAACAATGTTTGTGCGCCGTTAATCATCACTAATCAGCAGTTGCCCAATCGGTGTGGTGGCATGAATTTGCCCCGAATGTACGTCAGCGACTTCCAGCAATCTGCCTCTATCGAGCAGGGCAACGCGGTTACACAGCTTGCGAATCACGGACATTTCATGGGTCACAATCACGATAGTGACGTTAAACTTGTCATTAATATCCTTGAGACAGGCTAACACCGATTTGGTCGTTGCAGGGTCGAGCGCAGAGGTAGGCTCATCGGCAAGCATTACATGAGGCTTGGGTGCTAACGCCCGTGCAATACCTGCTCGCTGTTTTTGACCACCAGAGAGCTGGGCGGGATAGTGGTTGGCGCGATTGACTAAATCGACAATTTCAAGGCATTCCATCACCCGCGGCATGATGGCTGCTTTTTCCCACCCAGCAATTTCTAGGGCAAAGGCAATGTTTTGTGCCACCGTGCGATTTGCCATCAGATTAAACTGCTGAAAAATCATCCCGATATTTTGACGGGCATGGCGCAAATCGTGGGTGGATAGCGAGGTCAGCTCCTTGCCATCAATGGTGACAGTGCCGCTATCTGGGCGTTCAAGTAAATTAATCAAGCGTAGCAAGGTGGATTTTCCTGCGCCAGAATAACCCATCAAGCCAAAAATTTCGCCTTGTTGGATTGTGAGCGATGTCGGTTCTACCGCGGTAAACCAGTTGCCATCTTGGGTTTGGAAGCGTTTGGTAACGTTATCAATGGTAATCATGATAATAAAAAGTTTTGCAGTGGCTAAAAGAAGGTAATTTTAGCACAGCTCGTCGTCAGCGTTTAGTCGCTTTAACGAATAAATAAATGCCGAATGGTGGGTTTAATTGAATAATAGAGTAGAAAACCGAAAAAATTGTGACAAAACTATAGGCAGAGTTAAAAGCGGTTACGATTGGGTGATAGGTAATGTGACCAAAAAGCGGGTATGACCATGCACTGTGTCGGTGATAATACTACCGCCATGGGCTTTGACAATCTGCGCGACTAAAGATAGCCCGAGCCCTGAGCCTTTTTTCTCTTGTTGTAGCCGTACAAATGGACTGAAAATATCGGTGCGTTTATCTTCAGCAATGCCTGTACCTTGGTCAATAACCGCAATACACACCTGACGAAATTCTGGCAGGTGCACAATGTCAGATTTTTTACGTGAAAAAATAGACGATTTATTTTTTGGTTTGTTAGTCAGTTTGCTCGAAGTTGCTTCGCTATCTGCTGTGTCCGTTGCGGCGGGACTATTTGTCGATGGTATTTCAGCGTCAACGGTGATGTCATCGCCGTTTGTAGGGTCGCTGGTGGTATCTTTTATAGGGGCGGGCAAAGCCACCTTATCTTTTTCAGCATTGGTATCTTTTTCATCATCGGTATGTTTTTGATTATCGGTATCTTTTGTACTCTCTTGCATCGCTGGTAGGGCATCAATTGCCAGTTGATTACCCGCATCATCAATGGCATACAGCTGTACGCTCACAGGTGGGACGCCATGAAGATGGGCATTGTCGAGCAAATTACGCACGAGGTGGGTAAGAAGTTTGGCTTGCCCTTGGATGATAACGTGACCACCCGTAAAGCTAGCTTGAGGGTAGTGCTGAATCTCGTTTTTAATTAACTCGTATAAATCGACGTCTTCTACTTTTTCTATCGCATGACCGGCATCCATACGACTGACGAGCAAAATACTTTCCACCAAATCATTAAGACCCGTCAAATCACGGTTGATGGCATCGGCACGTTTTTGTACTTTATCTTGTATGGTTTTGTCAAACTGACTTGCCAGCATGGTCATCATTTCAACTTGTAGACGAATACGGGTAATCGGTGTGCGAATCTCATGCGAGGCATGCGCCAACAGCAGTTTATTGGCATTCATCAAGGTTTCGATACGCTCGGCGGTTTGGTTAAAACCGCGTGCCAACAAGGTAATCTCATCGTTACCCACGGGCGTGACACGGGCAGAGAAATCACCATCACCCAATTGGGTGATTTGCCGACTTAGCTGATTGATACGCCATGTCATGGTGCGCGCAATCATCCATAACATGCCCGACATGATGAGCAGCAGTAGCAAAGTACCTGTCAATAAATTAATCGCGGGCGAAATCGCATGGCGGTTACTAAGTTTTGATTGGTATAACAGCACATAACCTGATTGGCTATTGACTTGAATTTCGGTCGGGTGTTTTGGATCATCTCTAGGAAACAAAGAGGAAAAAAATGGCGGGTTTGGCGGTAAGGTGGCAGGCAGCCCACGCATGATCATAATCGCTTCGCCACTTTTGCCATCGTATAGACCAAATTTGGCGTTCAGTGAATCGCTGTAGATATTAAAACTACGACGCACTAGGGCAAGTAGATAGCGGGTTTCGAGATTTTTTTGTTGGTCTTGAGCCGTGCGCAGCTCAACTAATAACGGGTCTAGCTGCTGGGTGACTTGGCTGGCAATGA
This sequence comes from Faucicola osloensis, assembly GCA_019353055.1. Taxonomy (GTDB): domain Bacteria; phylum Pseudomonadota; class Gammaproteobacteria; order Pseudomonadales; family Moraxellaceae; genus Faucicola; species Faucicola osloensis_C. The sequence continues at coordinate 83,116 of JABAHL010000008.1, read as the reverse complement.
CTTGGTGGCGGGTGTTGGCAGAAGTATCGTGTACCAAGTGGCTTAAAACTACCATTGCCCCAGCAAAGATGACCAATGCCAGCATAACGCTGGCAAACAACTTACTAAATACACTGTTAAATTTTATGCCGCTAAGTCGCACACAGAATCCAAAAATCGTGGGTCATCACAGGCTATTATAATAGCTTTGCTAACATAAATGACCAAGTATGATGACCTTTTGCGTGTTAAATTTGTCAACTAAGCTTACACTGTTACACTTGGTCAGTGGCAAACTGATAGCCGACACCGCGCACCGTGATAATGCGTTTTGGCTGGCGAGGATTGTCTTCAATCAGCGCACGCAGACGTGAAATATGCACATCAATGGCACGGTCGATGTTATCACTGCTGTCATCGTTTGGCATCGCATGCCAGAGCTGTTCACGGCTCAGTACTTTACCTGAGTGGGTAGCAAAGTAATGCAATAACTGAAACTGGTGGGTGGTCAAACGCACCGGCTCATCATCAATGGTCACTTCATGGCTGTCTGGATAAACCTTTAAGCGACCAAATACTAAGTTATCTTCTTTTTGCTGGTGAAGCGGCAGGTCGTGACGGCGCATGACCGCACGGATACGCGCCAATAGTTCACGCGGTTCAAATGGTTTTGATACATAATCATCCGCGCCCATCTCAAGACCCAGTACGCGGTCAGTAGTGTCACCTTTGGCGGTGAGCATGATAATCGCCGTTTGCGCCAGACGGCTATCTTTGTGCTGACGAATACGTTGACACACTTGCATGCCATCCATATCCGGCAACATCAAATCTAAAATCACCAAATCAATGGATTTGGCAGGGTTAAATAGCGTCTCTAGCCCTTCTGTTGCGGTTGGGGCATGCTGAACCTCATAATAGTTCATGCCCAAATATTCGCTAATCAACTCGGCTAAATCTGGATCATCCTCAATCAATAGTACGGTTTTAGTACCACTATTATTTTCTTCCATCACCAACTCCAAAAATTCTCTAAAATAAATCAGTTGTTATTATTGCTTTTGCTCATCAAAGCTAGGCTTCTATCATCAATCAAGAGCCTATTATCTATCATAAAGATAAAGCAAGATACTATTATCATAAAGCAATAGACTGCCAATATGATAGTGTCTTACACAGATTTATAAAACTTCTTAGCTGCCAATCATACAGCTATCAATCACAAAGCCCAATTAATGCCCCAATCAATGCATAGCCCAATTTAAAATTGTACTTGTCTACTCATTCTTAAGTTTCTTTACACTGTATAAAATTGTAATGAATTATTGCTTAAAGTGAGTCGTGGCGCTCTATTGCAAGGGTTTTTGCTTTCTTTTTAGCAAATAATCGCAAAAACCGCTGTTTGCCATCATCTAAATAGGTATAAATCACAGGCACCACAATCAAGGTCAATAAAGTTGAAGTAATCACCCCACCAATAATGGCGTGTGCCATCGGTGCTTGCTGCTCCGACCCTTCACCAATACCCAGTGCCAGCGGCACCATCCCCATCACCATGGCAGCGGTAGTCATCAAAATGGGACGCAGGCGCGTTTGCCCTGCCAGCATAATAGCTTCTGTACGGCTCAAACCCTTTGATAAGGATTCTTTAATAAAATCAATGAGCAAAATCGCATTTTTACACACCAATCCCATCAGCATGATAATGCCGATGATAGAAAATATATTAAGACTAGAGCCAAATAAAAATAACGCAAAGAACACCCCAATCAGCGATAACGGCAGCGATGCCATAATCGCCACAGGGTATAAAAAGCTATTAAACTGTGACCCTAACAACATATAAATAAACACAATTGCCAGTCCAAGTGCGGTTGTTGCGTAGCCAATGGATTCTGCCATGTCTTTGTTAGAGCCTTGTACCGCAAAGCTGTAACCGGGTGGCAGTTTCATTTCGTTTTGGATTTTTGTGATATCCGCGCCGATATCACCTGCCGGTCTGCCATCCGTGTTGGCTTGCACTACCACTTCACGAAACAGCGAACGGCGGTTGATTTGCGGTGCACCCAAGGTTTCACTAAAATTCGCCACTTGCGATAGCGGCACTAGTATCGGCTGACCATTTTGATCCATACGGCTTGATGACAAGTACATGGATTGTAGTTGCGAGATAGTCTGGCGGTTGTCGTCATTTAAGCGCACGTTGACATCGATATTGTTGCCGTTGTCATCTTTAAAAGTGCTCACATTGTCACCGGCAAGCAGCGGTCGTAATGCTTGTCCGATTTGCCCAATCGAGAGACCAGCATCATTTGCTGCTTCTCGGTTAATGGTGACATTGACCATTGATTTGGGCTGTTTAAGCGTGCTTTCCAAATCTACCAAGCCATTGATGTTTGAGAGTTTTTGCATAAACTCATTGGATAAGCGTTGCAGCTCATTTAAATCATTGCCTTTGATGGATATCATAATCGGCTTAAGACCACCGCTGACCGCCATGGCAGCGGCTGCTACTGAGGTAACTTTTATACCGCCTACCTGCTGCAATTGCTCACGCATGGCACGGTTTAAGGCATCTAGTCCGCGCGTGCGCTCATCTTTAGGCACTAATGATACATTCACTTGTACCCGATTGTTACCGCTATAGGACATCGCATTGACCGTGGCATAAGTATTGGTAACCTCAGGAAAACTTTGTAATATCGCGTTCACTTGTGCTGCTTTTTGCTGGGTGTAGTCAAGATTGGCATTGACAGGTGTTTCAAATTTGACTTTGATTTCATTCATATCCGCTTGCGGGACAAACTCTTTGCCCACCAACCCCACCGCAAAAAACGCGGCAACCAGCGAGCCAATTGCGATGAGCACAGTTATCAAGCGATGGCGTAAACTCCATGCAAGAATATGGCTGTATAGATTGGTCAACCGATCTAACAGGCGCTGAAAACCCGCTAATAGCCAAGCAATCGGTCGCTTGCGAAACGATACCCGCGCACTGAGTCGGTCATGTTGGTGCGCGGCATCTGGGTCTGGCCAAATCGAAGACAACATCGGGTCAAGCGTGAAACTAACAAATAACGACAGCAACACAGCGGTGGAAACGGTCACACCAAACTGATAAAAAAAGCGTCCGATAATCCCGCCCATAAAAGCCACAGGTAAAAATACCGCCACAATCACCAGCGTCGTCGCTAGCACGGCAAGCCCGATTTCTTGGGTGCCATCAAGCGCCGCTTGGCGGTGATGTTTGCCCATACCCACATGGCGCACGATGTTTTCCCGCACCACAATCGCATCATCAATCAGCAGTCCGATACATAATGCCAGCGCCAGCAGGGTCATCATGTTGATGGAAAAACCAAACGTCCAAATCGCCGCTAAAGTACCGAGCAGCGAAATGGGCAGCGTCAATCCTGTGATAATCGTCGAACGCCACGACCCCAAGAACAACCAAACAATAAACACCGCCAATATCGCCCCTTCAATCAAGGTGCGCACCACATTATTTAACGAGCCGCGAATACTTTTTGAGCTATCAGCCACCACCGTCATGGTGACACCTGGGGGTAGGGTCGCTTGGATTTCTGCCAGACGCTGTTGGGTTTTATCAACCACATCAATCACATTGGCATCCGACATTTTGATAATATCCATTGCCACCGCAGGTTGCCCATTTTGTAGTGACGCTGACTCAGCCTCGGCTTGCCCATCAACGACTTGGGCAACTTGCGATAGGTACACAGGCACGATAGCACCCGTGCTTGAACGATTTTGGGCGACAATGATTTGGTTAAACTCATTGGGTGTTTTGACCAACCCGTTGACTTGAATCACCATTTCTTGGTTTTGATTATTGATAGTGCCGACAGGTAATTCAACGTTCTCTGAGCGTAGCGCATTGCTAATTTGATTGACTGAGACTTTATAGGCATTCATTTGGGTGGGATTGAGCAGCACACGGATTTGACGCTGCCGACCTCCCAAGATATCGACCCGACCCACCCCTGTGACTGTTTGTAGCTGTTTTTTGACCGTGTTGTCTAAGTAAGTGGATAACTCCCGAAGCGACATTTTGTCAGAGCGAAACGTGACGGACACCACAGGCGCATCGGCAGGATTGTACTGCGCAACGATAGGTGTGGTGACTTCATCCCGAAAGGTGGGGGTCACCAGTGCCAATTTATCACGCACGTTTTGAGCGGCAACATCGGACGGGATATTTAAATCAAACTGCACGATGACTTGTGACAAGCCTTGTTGGGTGACGGAGGTCACTTCTTTGACACCGGCGATGGTATTGACTTGGTCTTCAATTTTTTTGGTAATGTCGGTCTCGATGACTTCAGGCGAAGCACCACTATAAACGGTATTGACCACCACAAAAGGGAATTCAATATTAGGAAATTCCTCAACTTTCATGCGAAATGTTGCCAGTAATCCAATGACCATCAGCGCGAGCATGATCATGGCGGCAAACACAGGATTGTTGATACTGACGCGGGTGAGCCACATAGCAAATTCCTAATAGCAAAATTTTTAACAGTGAAATTTTTAACAATATTGAATGATTGAATGAAACACTATCAGTAAGCTATTTGAGCACGACTTTTTTACCCACATCATTGGCATTGAGATTTGCCACAATCACCGTGGTGTTTGGCTCGATGCCAGCAATTAAATACTGACTGGTGTCGTCAAGGTGTTTGAGTACCTTAATAGGCTGTTTGGTAATCACATTGTCTTTACTGACCACCAAAATCGTGCCAGCTTCTAATGTTGGGCTTGTGGCGGCTTGGTCGCTGGATTTATTGGCTGCGCCTTTTGCTCCAGATTCTAGAGCTTTAGATTCGAGGGCTTTTGACTCAAGCATTACCGCTGACATCGGCACCAACACCCCAACTTGTGCAACCCCATAATTAAGCTTGCCTGTGGCATACATGCCCGGGCGAAGTCCACGATTACGCTGAGAAGGTTTAACCGCGATATAAATCGTCAGCTGGCGAGTGGCGGCATCGACTTGGGGCGAAATCCGGCTAATTTGTCCGATGTACTGATTGGTTTGATTACTAATAGTAAAAGGCACTTGTTGACCAAGTTGTAGCTGTGTTTGTGCTTCGCTAGGAACATTGGCGGCAAACTCAAGTTTATTGGGGTCAATGATTTCCATCAAGGCTTGGTTTTGCGTGATTACCTGTCCGACATTGACGCTGCGACTGCTAACAATCCCAGTGGTAGGCGCATAAATCGTGGTATCGCCAAACATTTTTTGTGCGCTACTTAATTGGGCTTGTTTGGCTTTGATGGCTTCACGCTGCGCAATGCTGTCTGCTACACTACGCTCATACTCTATTTGTGAGACAAAGCCTTGCTCGAGCAAAATTTTATTACGCTCAGCAAGTTTATTGGCGACGATGGCTTGTGCTTGGGCAGCGGCAACATCGGCTTGCGCTTGAGCGAGTTGGTTTTTACTATCACTGATATCAAGTCGTACCAGTGGCTCACCTTTTGCCACGGTTTTACCCACATCAGCGAGCACTTGCTGCACTTGCGCATTCACGGTTGATTGCACCACTGTGTGGTCTGAAGGCTGTAGCGTCCCTGTCACGGTGACACTCGGTTCAAAACGGTCTGCTTTGGCGGTGATGACATCAGCAGCTAATAGCTGAATCTCGTTATTGGCGATTTGCGTGGTGGCTGACGCGGTAGTGACTTGAGTGTTTTGGGTTGACAGTGGGCTTTTGCTGTCGTTTTGCTGTTTTTGGCAGCCACTCAAACTTATAACAGCGCTAGCCACGGCAAGGCTTAATGGTACAACTTTAGTGATAAACTTCGGTGTTATCATGAACGAGACGTCCTCAGCGCAAACAATCAACTTAAAAAAATATAAAATGATGTAGAAATAACCAGTACAATGCGTTTTTCTAAGCTTATTTCAACATGTTTCTATCATCAGGTAATACCTGTATATTACCATGGCTCTATGGGCAATCTACCAAAGCAGTCACCAGATCCAACTTGAATGGTCATCAGGATGTTAAAATGAACGATAAGTGCATCGATTTAAGCATACTTTGCAGCAAAAAAGTATGGTAGTATTTTAACAATAATTACCATACAGTTGGTTTTTACTGTCCGTCTGAAATATTTGTTATATCTTATAAAAATTATTTACAATAGCTTCGTTTGATTGTCAAAAATTGTAGCAGTGACTTTTGAGCGTTGATGGCATCATGTGATACCTGCCCCAACGCCTACGACTTAAAGTTTTGAGCAATCGCTTTAGCACAGTGGGTAGCAAAATCATAGCGAAACAACCCTTAGGAAAATATTATGGATGCAAATTTTGAAGGCCTAAAAGTCATGATTATTGACGATTCAAAAACCATTCGTCGTACCGCAGAGACGTTACTTGCCAAGGCAGGCTGTGACGTGATTACTGCTGTTGATGGCTTTGATGCGTTGGCAAAAATTGCGGATAGCAACCCAGATTTGATTTTTGTCGATATCATGATGCCACGCCTCGATGGCTATAAGACTTGTTCACTGATCAAAAACAACGCAGATTTTGCTGCCAAGCCCGTAATTATGCTGTCATCAAAAGATGGCTTGTTTGATAAAGCGCGCGGTCGTATTGTCGGCTCAGATGAGTACTTGACCAAACCATTTAGTAAAGAAGAGCTATTTGACGCCATTGAACGTCATCGTCCTGCGTCTTAATACGCTGTGCTCAAGATTAACAACATGCCAGTACCACTGTTGTTAATACTTAAATTTTACAATCACTAGAAGTAGCACTAGTTACGATGAAACTAGAGATAACTAACATAAAAGCGCAGATTGCAACCTAGACAGGCATAGATTTGCGATGCGTGGTTAACAGTTGTGCTATCATGAGCACAGACACAAAAAACAGCAACATATAAAGCGATTAATATAATCAATCAGCAGGTAAAAGGGTAAGTCTATGACCAAAATCTTAGTAGTTGATGATTCACCATCAGAAATGGCAAAATTTCGGGATATTTTGACCCGTCATCAGTACGAAGTCATTGAAGCGCATACAGGCGATGATGGGATTCAAAAAGCCAATGAGTTTTTCCCAGACGTGATTTTGATGGATGTGGTCATGCCAGAGATGAACGGCTTTCAAGCAACCCGCAAACTCACCCGTGATCCAAAAACCAGTCATATCCCTGTTGTCATCATCAGTACTAAAAACCAAGAAACTGACCGCGTATGGGGCAAGCGCCAAGGCGCACGAGATTATCTAAGTAAGCCGATTACAGAGGAAGCCTTAATCACTGTAATCCGTTCCGTGATGGAGTAGGTTTCGTGTCCTCAAACGGCTTTATTGAGCTTTTACGACTCGCTGACCGCGGTATCAAACGACAAAAAGGTGCTCACTTTGACCAAAAAACCCAGTGGTTAGGGGTGGCGTTTTCGCTCGGTGGCTACCACTTGGTGGCGCCACTTGGCGATGTGGCTGAGGTGCTATCTTTGCCTGCCTATACCTCAGTGCCTTTGTCAAAACCTTGGCTGCTCGGGATTGCCAATGTTCGGGGGCGGTTATTACCGATTACCAATTTGTCGAACTTTTTAGGTTTACCTCCAGCAAGCTCAAACTACCAATCCGCCAATCAAAAGATTTTGGTGATTGATCAACCCAAGCTCTTTAGTGGCTTACAAGTTGATGAGATATTGGGTATCCAAACCTTTAGTCAACGGCAATATCAGCCTATCGAGATGCCGAACGATTCACCGCTCGCTCAGTATACGCATGGCGGGTTTAAACAAAACGAGCAGATTTGGTATGTGTTTATGCCAAGCTTATTGGCCGAAGACACGCGTTATTTAGAAGCAGCGCTATAACCTAATTTTCTAACTCATTAAAATAATTGAAGGATTACCGTGTCATGGATACTAAAACTTCGACCCTAAGTACCAATACCAATTCCCCTGTCACGGTCGGGCCTGGCAATAGTAATTATCGTATGGATAGGGGGCGCTCAACCAACTGGATTTTTTGGGCAAGTATCTTTGGTGGCGTGGCTGCGTTGGCATTTATTTATCAACTCTACCAGTTGCTGATTTTGGTACGTCAAGATAATAGTGTTGCCAATAGTTTTTTGACGATTTGGTTGCCCTCTATTTTGATTGTAGTAGGCGTCATTGGGGCGATTTACTTTTTGACCCGCCAGATTAATGCTAAAACCTATCGAGAGAAGGCAGAAGGTGAGCGTGAAACGCTGCGTCAACGTCATGAAATGGAAGTTGAATCTGAGCGTGCTCGCAAAATCCAAGAAGAAAACGAACGTAACCAAAGGGCGATTTTGCGTTTGCTTGATGAGTTAGGCGATTTAGCGGAAGGTGACTTGACGGTGAACGCGACAGTATCAGAAGACTTTACAGGGGCGATTGCAGACTCGGTCAACTTTGCGATTGACCAATTGCGTCAACTGGTTTCTGCGATTAATGTCACCGCAGAGCGAGTCGCGCGCGCCTCTGAGCAAACACAGGCAACGGCAGTTGAACTGGCTGAAGCCTCTGAAAACCAAGCGCAAGAGATTGCAGGAGTTTCTGCAGCGATTAATGAGATGGCGGTGTCGATTGACCAAGTATCGTCAAATGCCGCCGAATCTGCGGCGGTTGCGGACCGTTCGGTTGCGATTGCCTATAACGGGGCAGAAGTGGTACAACGTACTATCGATGGTATGAATACCATTCGTGACCAGATTCAAGAAACCTCAAAACGTATTAAGCGCCTCGGTGAATCATCGCAAGAGATTGGCGATATCGTTGGGCTGATTAATGACATTGCTGACCAAACCAACATCCTTGCGCTTAATGCGGCGATTCAGGCATCGATGGCGGGTGAAGCAGGGCGTGGTTTTGCGGTTGTTGCTGACGAGGTTCAGCGCCTAGCAGAACGTTCAGCCACAGCGACCAAACAGATTGAAACACTGGTTAAAACCATTCAGGCAGATACCAACGAAGCGGTGATGTCGATGGAATCAACTACCGCAGAAGTTGTACGCGGTGCAAAGCTTGCAAAAGATGCGGGTGAGGCGCTTGAAGAAGTACAAGCTGTATCTAACAACTTGGCATCATTGATTCAGAGTATCTCGAATGCGGCGCGTCAGCAGGCAGCCTCAGCGGGTCATATTTCAAATACCATGAACGTCATTCAAGATATTACCTCGCAAACTACTTCAGGTACCATGGCGGTCGCTCGTTCAATCGGTCAGCTTAATGAGATGGCGGCGGCGCTTCAAGAATCAGTATCGGGCTTTAAATTGCCAGATGATGCTTCAGCAAACGCTTAATGGCTAATGCTTAATTAGGTTTAGTAATCAACAGTTGGCTAAAATAAAGGGTGGTTTTAACCACCTTTCTTTTTATGACTGTTAGATAAATTTATAAGTAGATAAATGTATAAGTAGTAGATAAGGGTATAGGTGTTAGATGAGGGGTTGGAAGCGCTTGTTTTAATCATTGATTGAGATTTTTTAATACCAAGTCACGTACCGATAATAAGTTATTCACCGATAACAACTGGGGTAGAGGCAAGACTGGATAACGTTTATGCAACAATACCATCTATCTGAGCAAGCATTGTCACTGTGGCTCAATTATGTTGAACGTCAAGTGGGTTTTATCAGCCGTTGCCGTAAAACCACCGACTTTAGGCGGTGGATATAAGGCAACTCATACACTATAACGCTTGCATAAATTTTGCTAAAATAATTTGCATGAAAACACTCAAGCTACGCATACGAGACAAACACACAAACCAATTAAATCGCCTAAGCGGTGCGGTCAATTTCGTATGGAATTATGTCAATGACTTGAGGTACAAGCACCTAAAAAAAACTGGCAAATTCCTTTCAGCCTACGACCTAAACGAATACACCAAAGGTAGCGGTGAATTACTGGGGTTACACTCGCAAACCATTCAAGCCATCAATGAAACCCACGCCAAAGCTAGAAAACAATTCAAAAAAGCCAAACTAAACTGGCGAACCAGTAACCCACAATCAAAGCGTAAATCGCTCGGGTGGCTACCCTTTAAACAATCGGCTATTAAACACATCGCCACCCATGCCACAGGTAAAAAGGGCTTAAAATCAACCCTGCAACTATCCCTAGCCAAAGGGCAAAAGCTAGTCATCGACCTATGGGACAGCTACAATCTATCGCTGTATCAAATCAACACACTAGAAATCGTGCAAGACAGCCGTAACCGTTGGTATGCCTGTATCACTGTCAAAGAATACCCTAAAACACAATGCGGAACGGGTAGCGTAGGCATTGACTTAGGCTTAAAAGACAGTGCCACAGCCTCAAATGGCAATAAATTACAAATCAAACAAACGCTCAACTATGCCAAAGCGTTAGCCACCGCCCAACGTGCCAAAAACAAACGACGTGTTAAAGCGATTCATGCCAAAATCAAACATACACGCCAAGACCTCATACATAAATTCACCACCCAATTAGTCAAGGATAATGCCCTAATCGTAGTGGGTGATGTACAATCAAAGACTATCATCCAACCACGTAAAAAAGATAAAACACCACCAAAGAAACGTATGAAACTGGCTAGATCGGTGTACGATGCTAGTTGGTTTGAACTGAAACGACAACTGACCTATAAATGCGAGAACGCAGGTTGCCGTTTTGAAATCGTGAATGAGAAATACACGACCCAGCAATGTTCGTGTTGCGGTGACATCACTGCCAACAGTCCGAAAGGTAGAAAATCGCTTGGAATAAGAGAATGGACTTGTGCAACGTGTGGCACATGGCATGATAGAGATATTAATGCCGCCAAGAACATTCTTGCGGTCGGGCTTGACCGTCTTGTAGAAGGAATCCCCTTGCTTTAGCAAGGGGAGGAAGTCAACCTACCAAAGTCTCAGAACAACTGGGTAAAAGGTATCATTGAGCGGCATATGCGACCCTTGGCGAGTATGACAACGCGCAAAAACTGTTTATTCCTGCTGTCTATCATCACTACCTTAAAAACGTTGGCAGGAATAAATTTGCGCTAGTCCCTACAATAAAATCGCAATTGCAGTTTTTTAGCAAAAATTTGGTCGATGCTCAGCAATCGATTCCTTTAGAGGCAGGTCAATGCCAACTGATTGTCTGCAACAATGTGCTAATTTATTTTCGCCAATTTGAGCAGCGTGACATCGTGCGTTATTTAGCCCGTTATTTGGCGGATGATAGTGTTTTGTTATTAGGTTCAGGTGAAAATCTGGGGTTTAGTGATTCAGATTTACAGCAAATTGCCGTACCGACAATCAATGGCTATTGCAAAACGGTTGCTCCAGATTGGCTCAAAGCAGTGGCAAATATTGCGCGCTAACCAGTTAAGTCAATATTGAAGGGTATAAAAGCTATCAACCTAAGTTGACGCCAGACAGCGGGTAAGTTATTTTAAGTGATATAAGAAATTAATAAACGACTGCGTTACAGCTAAGTTAAAATCGAGAAAAATCGTCATCGTTTTTGACAGTCGTTGTCCTAGGAATATGGTATGAGTAAACAACGTAATTTGATCGCCTTAGACTGGTTGATGCCGGTTTTAAAAGACGTATTTAGTGAGCTTAACCAGTTGCTACAACGACATAACGCGCCCCCAGCGTGGCAGTTAATCGGTCAACATTTGCACCAAATCACCGGTGCGCTCGCGCTTGCCAACCAGCCAGCCTTAGCAAAACTGGCGAAAACGCTTGATAAAACCACTATCGCCATTCAGCAAGAAACTCTATCCCCGCAGTATTTTAGTCAAATCAGCCATGCGGTGAGATTGCTGCAATTTGATATTGAACAAGTACAAGCTAAACAGCAGATTCATACCGACTGGGTCAATGACCGAATCGCTTATTTTGAGCAATTGCTTGGCATAGCGTCATCTTATGAGCCCATCCAAGCTGCCGCAGACAATACTTTATTATTTTTAAGCCAATTACCTACGCCAGACATCAAACACCCATGGGACAGTGCCCAAGCCGATGAGTTACTTAAAGTTTGGCGTTATACCAGTTTGCAGCTACTACAAAACGCGACCAACGACAGCAAACATTTAGATGCGCTGAGCAAGGTTGCTGGCTATTTGTCCCAGGCTGCCATCAATCCTGCTTGGCGTCAATTTTGGCAGTTGGTCGCAGTGTGGTGCAATAACCTAACCCTCAATGAGCAGCCTGCGCCAACCGCTTATGCTGCGCTATTAAACAGTCTGTCATTGCTGCTGACGCATGATTTGACTCTCACCCCTGATATTACCGTGTCTCGTCTGGCAGTTGATGTGTTATTAGCGCTCAATGCGTTAACCCACAAATCGCATGACGCTAAAGCCCTGTTATCAAGCTTGGATATCAATAGTAGTGACACGCTTGATAATTTATTTAGTCAAGTATTAGAAAAACTTGAAAAAATTATTTATCACGTTCATGAGCCGCTGACCATTTTGCCGCTGCTTGAATCGGTCAAAAATAGTTTGGCAAATCGCGGTTGGGTGTTTTATGAAAACCAAATGGCGCAAATTATCGATGACGTGCGCTTGATGACGCAAGATACTTTTATGGCGTCATCTCTCAGTTGGCAGGTAGAACGCCAGCTGCAAGATTTTTACAGCCAGTTGTTATCAACGGTTGAAACCCTTGATAGCCAAATTGGCTTACAGCATTTTGCCTATGCCAGCAATCCGCAAAATGAAGCGGTGCGGCAAACGCGCGTGCATGTTGAAAATATCAAGCGGTCGTTTAATCAATATATCCAAACCCGTGATTTAAATAAGTTAACAGTCAATGACGAATTGATTGCCACCATTCAAGTTTTTGGGGCATTGGGCTTAACACGTCCCAAAGAATTGGTCGAACAAATTCGCTTACTATTTAGCCGTATTCATAAAAATTCGGTGCAGGTATTAAGCTGGGAAGCCAGTGATGCCATCGCCGACATGATTGCCCGCTTTGAGCTATTTTTGGATTATTTATCCAACCAGTCTGTTAGTGAAGAGTTTTTGGATCAAACCCAAACGCAGCTTAACCGCGCCAACTTATTGCTTAATCGTTTAATCGAAACGCCATTAACCGCCGCTGAAGTGGTAGCACCCATCAAGCACTTTGGCAGAGATACGGTGATTTACGATGATGAAGGCGAACGTATTGCCGGTGATATTGAATCACCAGCACAAGTGCTAGCTACTGCTGCAGAAGCGCCTAACACGCAAACGCCTGTCGTGCAAGAATCGCAAGCGCTGGCGGCTGCAAGGCAAGCCCTCAAAGATGATGACTATAGTATGGATGAAGATATCCGAGATATTTTCATTGAAGAGGCGCAAGAAGTCCTCGCTGACTTGGGTGAGAAAATTCCCGTATGGGAGGTGGATACTCATGAATTAGTCGCGCTCAAAGATATCCGCCGAGGTTTTCATACCTTAAAGGGCTCAGGTCGTATGGTGGGTGCTCATCAAATTGGTGAGATGTGTTGGGCGGTAGAAAACATGCTCAACCGTGTGCTAGATGGCACTTTAGCGGTTAGTGATGCGTTAGTGGGCTTTATCAAAGATACCCATCGCAAACTGCCGACACTGGTTGAAGATTTCCAGCAGCAGCGGGCGCCAAGTATTGACCCTGCGGTTACCGTGTTGCAAGCGACTAATCTATTACAGCAGCAGCCGATTAACACAGGTCTGCCAGAAACCAATGGCTTGGATAACCTTGTACCAGTCAGTGCTAATCTAGCTGAAGACAGTGATAAGGTGGCTCAAGGCAATGAAGCTGCGAGCGACGTTGCGACATCAACTACAGGGGATATTCATGCCCAACCTGAGGTGGTGGCTCGCGAATATGAGCAGCTAACGACGGTCACAGATGCGGTCAGCGATCCCGATATTCAAGAAATTTATATCGAAGAAGCCAATGAAGTGATTGAGACAATTGCACCGCTTAACCAAGCTTGGCAAGCCAAGCCCAATGATTTTGATACCTTAAAAGAAATTCGCCGAGGTTTTCATACCTTAAAAGGCTCAGGTCGTATGGTTGGCGCCAATCAGCTAGGAGAGCTTGCTTGGTCGATTGAAAACATGCTCAATCGCGTGCTTGACCATACCATAGCGGTTGATGAGGGGGTTTTACGTCTAGTTAGTGATGTCATTGAGGCATTTGCTGGACTCATCACGATTTTTGCCCAAAATCGTACAGACTATCCTGCCGTGATTAAACTGTGGCAAGCTGTCGCTAATAGCTATGCCAAAAAACATGGCGACAGCTTTAGCTACCATCAAGCCTTATCCGCTTTCGCGGGGCAGGCAGCAGCTTCGCCAAGTGCGCTACACACTGATGAGGCGCTTTCGTCTGGTCACGCCACTGCCCAAACTCAAGCGCCACAGGATGTCAGTGGCATTAGTGACATCAGTAGTGAAATGGATGTCGCTGATGACGTATTTATTGAAGAAGCAGACGAGTTATTGGTCGATATTGATAACTTTATTACCCACCATTTGGGTGAGCCTGCAACGCATGTGCCTGATGCCATATTACGTGCATTCCATACCTTGCGTGGTGGCGCAGCGCTGATTGAACTCGACAATGTTTATCGCTTAAGCGCCGCGGTAGAAGAAGCACTGGGCGACTTATTACATAATGAAATGCCGCTCACCGCCAGCCAGTTATTGACCTTGCAAGAGGCCAAAGATCTGCTGCAAACCTACATTGATGAGCATAAAATCCATCATGATGTGACGGTGGTGGAAGATAACACTGACATTGTTGCCGACTTGATTGAGCGGCTAACAGATGCTAATGCCGAATCTTATGAAAGCACAAAACTGACGGTCAAAGACTTGATAGCGCTTGGGATTGATGACTTACTAGATGCCGATCAGCAAGCACAGGCTAAGTTTGCTGGTGAGAGTGAACAAGTTATTGCTTATGCCGAGCAGCTTGAACAACAAGCCTCAAGGCTTGCGCAAGCGACTGAAGGTTTGAGCTATTTTATCATTCCAAGCACCTTACAGTTTGCTTATAAAAAACTCGCTGATTATCCGCAATTTGCCAAAAACGCAGACATTTATGATGGCTTAATGAGCTTACACAATCAGCTCATCAATATGTTTGACGCCATTGCAGCAGGACTGCGCGTCAATATCAATGAAGAGGCGATTGAAACCTTAAGAAAATTATTGGCAAAAAGTCAGTACCAAGCTGAGATGGATGCTATCGAGTACCAGACAGTTGCTACAGACGATGAACTGTTGCAGATTTTCTTAGATGAAGTGCAAACCATTCAGCCCGATGTGCAAAATTACTACAACCAATGGCTCAATAACCTTAGTAATTTAGAGGTTGTCAAAGAACTAGCTAATTATATGCACATCTTAAAAGGAGGTGCAGAGCTAATCGGGGTATCGAGTATCGTCGAGATGGCGCTACGTGGTGAGCAAGTGTATGACGCCATTGACAAAGGTATTTTACCTAGTAATACCGATACTGCTTCATTGCTGCAAAAGCTGCATGAAACCATTGCCTCACAGCTCAAGCAAGTTCGACAATTTAGTCGCTCTTTTGAAGCCACAGATTTTGCCCACCAAATCGATGAGGTCATCGCCGGCACAGTACAAAGTCGAGACTTGGTATTTGCGGTGCCACTGATTGTTGAAGCCAATCCTGAAGAGTCGATAGAGCAAAAACAACCTGCCAAAGAGGGTGATAGCGCGCTTGCGAAAAATGACCCACTCTACATCGAAGAAATTATTAATAACTTTGAAGAGCGTCGTTTAGAGACTTGGAAAGGTCAAGAGCCTGATGAAGATATCTTAAAAGTGTATCTTGAAGAAGCCAAAGAGCTGATTGATAGCAGCAGCCAGCATTTACAAGAGTTCCGTAGTAATAACAGTGATCTTGCAGCATTACAAGCCTTGCAACGTGAATTGCACACCATCAAAGGTGGCGCAAGAATGGTCGGTGCAGAAGGGATTGCCACGTTGGCGCACGAAATGGAAACCATCTACGAAGAGCTAGGCAGCCGCCGCAAACCTGCGACTCGGATGATTGGCAACCTATTGGCGGTGTGTCATGACTGGTTAGCAAGTGCGATTTATGTCTTAGAAAATAAATTTAACCCACAAACGCCGGTAGCGTTGGTTGCAGCGCTGCAACAATTCTCGCGAAAACCTGATAGCTTAAAAGAAATCCCCAATGCTAACCTCGCCAGCCAAATTGAACAAATTGATATCTATCGCAGTAGTCTCGGGCAAGACACGTTAGAAGTCAAACAGCGCGACCTAAGCGTCATGCCGCTGATGACGGGTAACTTTGAATCTGATCAAGATCAATCGAGCCTTAATGCTGAGATGCTTAGGATTTCTGCAAATACCATGGAGCGCATGATTAACCTATCGGGTGAGTCCGCGATCAACCGCTCACGAATCGAGATGGGTATATCGAGTCTATCGAACAATATCGAAGAGATGGGCGCAACCGTCCAGCGTCTAGCAGATCAGCTACGCCGTATGGAAACCGAGCTTGAGATTCAAATTTTGTCACAAATTGGTGATGAGCATGCGTTAGAAAGTGACTTTGACCCGTTAGAGATGGACCAATATTCAGCGCTTAACCAACTGTCAAAATCGCTCTCAGAATCGGCATCGGACTTGTTAGACATCAAAACGACCATGCTCGATAAAACCCGTGAAACCGAAAACTT
This sequence comes from Faucicola osloensis, assembly GCA_019353055.1. Lineage (GTDB taxonomy): Bacteria > Pseudomonadota > Gammaproteobacteria > Pseudomonadales > Moraxellaceae > Faucicola > Faucicola osloensis_C. The sequence goes on along the minus strand of JABAHL010000008.1, from coordinate 66,421 downwards.
GCTACTGCAATTATCACGTACTCAGACTGATTTGCAAGAAGGGTTGATGGACTCACGTACTGTGCCATTCTCGCGTATCACGCCACGTCTGCAACGGGTCGTCCGCCAAACAGCCACTGAGCTTGGCAAATCTGTTGAAATACGAATCCTAAATGATGAAGGTGAAATTGACCGTAATATCCTTGAGCGTATTACCTCACCGCTTGAGCATATGCTACGTAACGCCGTTGACCATGGTATCGAAAAATTGCAAGAACGTATTGAAAGTGGCAAATCAAGAACAGGCTTAATCACACTTGAAGTGCTGCGTGAAGGTGGTGAAATCGTTATCAACTTAATCGATGATGGGCGCGGTATTAATGTGAATGCAGTACGCCAAAAAGCGATTGAGCAAGGCTTGATTTCTGCTAAAGATACTAGTCTAAAAACACTTGATATCATGCAATATATCTTTAACGCGGGTCTGTCCACCGCCAAATCCGTATCACAAATCTCAGGCCGTGGGGTAGGTATGGATGTGGTACAAAGTGAGGTCAAGCAGCTGGGTGGTGTAGTCACCGTCGACTCTGAAAGTGGCAGAGGCTCACGCTTTACTATGCGTTTACCATTGACAGTTGCAGTGTCTGATGCCTTAATGGTTAGGGCAGGCGATAAATACTTTGCTGTACCATTGGTGCAAATTGAACGTGTGATGCGGGTCAATGTCGATGCGATTGCTAACTTTTATACCACGAATGCCGATAGTATCACTATCGATGGACAAGCCTATCGACTGCGCTATCTCAATCAGATTTTGTACGGTAGCGACCCGGTGGATGCACTAGCGCACCAGTCAAGCAGTGTACCCGTGATTATTATTCGTACTGACTTAGGTCAGCGCATGGCGCTGCAAGTGGATATGATTGCAGGCTCTCGTATTGAAGTGGTTGTCAAACCGCTTGGTCGTCAGCTCTCGCATATTGATGGAATTTCGGCTGCTACCATCATGGGTGATGGTTCGGTCATGCTCATTCTTGACTTGGTGGCATTGATGCGTAATGTTAGTAATATCGCCAAAGTCGAGCAGCAAAAAGCCAATAAGTCGGTCAAACAAGCGCATAAACCCGTGGTGCTGATTGTGGATGACTCAGTAACCGTGCGTAAAGTCACCTCGCGCCTACTGGAGCGTAACGGCTATGAGGCCCAAGTGGCAACGGATGGTATTGATGCGCTAGAGAAACTGCAAGAAATGCTACCGGAGGTCATTGTATTGGATATTGAGATGCCACGTATGGACGGCTTTGAAGTCGCCAACCATATTCGCCATAACCCACGACTTAAGCATATCCCCATTGTCATGATTACATCGCGTACCGGTGAAAAACACCGTGAACGCGCGTTTGGTATCGGTGTAAATGAATACATGGGTAAACCATTCCAAGAACAAATGCTGTTAGACACCTTAGCGCGCTTTACCCAACAAGCAAAAACTGACTAAGCCGACCATGTAAAGGATACAATCATTCATGCTGTCAAAGCACTCACCGCCGCTGCGATTTTTTATCGTTGCTGAGGAAAATCAGCAACGGCTTGCCTTTAGCGATACCATTCGTTCATGGGGATTTGAAATCGTGGAATGCTTGGCAGCGTCACAGCTGACCGAAAAACATTTTCAGCAAAAAGCGGATGTGTGGCTAGTCGATACCCAAGACGATTACGCCGTCATTCAAAATGTTGAAAAACAACTGAATGTCAATTTGACTAAGATTGTATTACTGGGCTTTGTCACGGCGCCTTATCTCAATGAAAGTCTGTTATATGCCAAATGGCAACGCCAACTGAAGCGAAAAATTGCCATAATGCTAGAACGTAGCGATTTGCTAGAGCACTATGAGGCTGCCAAGCGTGAAATCAAACCGTGGAAATATGTGGTATTGCTCGCGGCATCGATGGGCGGACCACTTGCCATTAAGGAATTTTTAGATAATTTGCCTGAAGATTTGCCAGTATCACTGTTACTAGCGCAGCACTTTAACCAAAATATGCTCAACACCTTGCCAAGAATTTTAAATCGTCACAACGAGTGGCGCTGTGACATAGTGACCAATACCCAAAAATTATTGTCAGGGCGTTGTTTGATTTTACCGATTGATCACAGCGTGGTGTGTGATTCCAATGGACGGGTAATTTTGCAGCGCAAACCTTGGCAAGGCAGTTACACCCCCCCCCATCAGTGAGGTCATGCGTAATTGCAGCGAAGCGTTTGGCAACAATTTAATCACTATCGTGTTCTCGGGTATGGGCAATGATGGTAGTGATGCGGCAGCAACGGTCAAAAAAAATGGCAGTATTATTTGGGCGCAAACCCCTGACAGCAGCACCTGCGCAAGCCAGCCACAAAGCATGATTGAAAGCAATCAAGTTACTTTTGTTGGCACCCCTAAGCAGTTAGCCGAGCAGCTAATTACCTTATGTGGCTAATCCTATAGGCTGGCAGCGACTGCTAAATTTCTTATTAATCACTAAAATGAGCAAGCCATGGCAAACGAGTTAAACCGTTACTTTAAGCAAGATGAAGATGTAGGTGTCCTAAGTATCACCACAGGTCAATTAACCATTGCTCGAATTCCTTCTAGCAGTTCGCCTGACTGGATTGTGCCGCAAGCCTTGATTTTGAGCATTGATAACTATGATGAGCGCATTTGGAATTATATTTGGCGCGGTCAAGAAGTGTCAGTGTATCACTTGTTGCCAAAAGATGAGCAGCCCACCCACTTAGTGGTGTTAGAAAGCGTCACCGATATCCATCGTATTGCCTTGCAAATTCACGGGGAAGTGACTTTCCATTCTGTGCGTATTGCCGATCTCAAAGACGCTGATGACGCCACTTACCAGGCTGAATTAGCGACTCACTACCCTGACTTATTAACCGCCTTAAACGCGCCAAATGATGAGGTCATCGAGAGCTCACGCGCACCGAATTTGGCAGACTACAGCTTACAGCACGCTTATATTTTTCAGCCAGTCATATTGGCAGGTGATTTGTGTGTGGTGCCAGATTTGGACAAACTCTCGCATTTCTTGGTGGATTTAGATAGTTAGACGCGATCCGCTTTTGTGCTATTTTACCAACAGTCTGTTACTTTTATTTTGCCCAAAGATTGCTAGAATAACCCAAAACAAATCATGATAAGGTAAAATCCATTATGGCATTATTTCCTGCAAATGAAGCGCCACAGCCGATTGCCCCACACGGTGTCAACAAATGGTCGCTATCGTCACGTATTTTCCATTGGATTAGTGTGGTATTGTTGATTGTAACTTGGGCAATGATTGAGCTGAATGAAGATGCGACTGACTTTACCTATTTTGATTTGCATAAAGCGTTTGGACTCAGTGTGTTATTTTGGACAGTAGGTCGTATTATCAACCGTTTTGTCACCACAGCCCCCGCTGATGTGCCGATGCCAAAATGGCAAAATAAACTATCGCATTTAACCCATTTGGCACTGTACTTGATTTTACTGGTCATGCCTTTAGCGGGCTGGTTTTCTGTTATGTTTGATGGGGAAGGGGTGAGTATGTTTGGGCTATTTGATATCCCAGCCTTTGTCAGTGAAAACAGTGATTTGTCAGGCACGTTAGAAAAAATTCATAAAAATCTGTTGTGGACGTTGCTGCTGGTGTTCACGGCCTTGCATGTCATCGGCGCGCTGTATCACCAATTTATCCAAAAAGACCATTTGATTCGCCGTATGCGCTAAGTTAGCCCATAGTATAAAAAAGCCCATGTCATCATGGGCTTTTTAGTAACAATTTTTTAAATGCAACCTAGATTAAAGGCAATATGAATTATTGGCGTGTACTATCAGGCAAGCTGATATTCATCTCCAATACTTCCATGTTCGCTTCATTGTGATGTTGAATATTGACGTCATCAATGTTAACACCTGACACGTAGGTATTGACCACTGCCAAAATCTCACGTTTCATTTTTTCGATACGCTCTGGGGTTAACCGATTGTGCAAGCGGTTTTCGCTGGCAACGATGACCTTTAGGCGCTCTGCGGCAGTATTGGCACTGTTTGACTTTTGCTCACCGCCAAATAAATTACTCCAAAATCCCATAGCCTAACCTCCAAACCAGCGTTGTAGGAAGCTTTTCTTCTTCACCTCGATATGGCGATAGGGACGTTCTTCCCCCAAGAAACGAGCGACCATGTCATCATAAGTTTGACCGGCTTTTGAATTTTGATCCAGCACCACAGGCACACCTTGGTTTGATGCCTCAAGTACGCTATTGCTTTCAGGAATCACGCCAAGTAGCGGCACTTTTAGGATGTCATTAGAGATGCTGTTGATGTCCATCATCTCACCGCGCTCCGCACGCTCAGCATTGTAGCGGTTGATGACCAAGTGCTCACGTACCACGCCTGTACCTTCTTCAACTTTTTTGGTACGGCTTTGCAAAATACCGATGATACGGTCTGAGTCACGCACCGATGAGATTTCTGGGTTGGTCACGATGATGGCTTCATCGGCATGGTACATAGCAAGCTGGGCACCGCGCTCGATACCAGCGGGCGAGTCACACACGATGTAGTCAAATTGTTTGGCTAACTCATTAATGACTTCGGCGACTCCTTCGTCTGTCAAGGCGTCTTTATCGCGTGTTTGGCTGGCAGGTAAAATAAACAAGTTATTGAGCTGTTTGTCTTTTACCAACGCTTGTGACAGGCGCGCGTTCCCTGAGATAACATCAACAAAGTCATACACGATGCGGTTTTCACAGCCCATAATAAGGTCAAGGTTTCTAAGACCCACGTCAAAGTCAATCACCACAGTTTTAAAGCCGCGAACGGCGAGACCCGTAGCGAAAGAGGCACTGGTGGTGGTTTTACCTACCCCGCCTTTTCCTGAAGTTACAACAACGATTTTTGCCACTTTGGCATACTCCTATTCATAGCACGGTGTCAGTGAGGCGGTATTGAATTATTCAAGCCATACACACATTCACGCTAAACTGGTTTGAAAAATATGGATATAAATTAACGTAAATCGTTAAAAATTAAGACGTAAATTTTAGTTAGCCTAAATTTGGTTAATTGGACTAGTTTAGCATAAAAAACTTTTCGAAGTTAATCGAGAGATTGACGATTTTTGCATAGATTATGGTATAAGTGGTTGTTTAGGTGATTGTTATTCCATCAGTTCAAACACCAAGCCTTGTCCATCCAAGTAGCTGACTTGTACCGCTTTATCCAAATACTCAGTAGGAATATTTTCTTTTAGGCAATAAGTACCCGCAACTGATACCAGTGACGGGTTAAAACGCAAACAGAATATTTTAGCGTTGGTGTCGCCCGTCGCCCCTGCGACCAATCGCCCTTCGGCTTTGCCATACACGTGTAGGCTATAATCGGTAATCGCTTCCGCGCCGGCATTGATGCCTTTGGTCAAAATCACGTCACCGCCAACATGGTTGATACTTTGACCTGAGCGCAACATTTGAGTATGCACCAAATCGCCTTCAAGCTGCGATTGGTGATGCGGTGAGGCGACAAATTTTTCAGGTGCAGCTAGGGTATCATCGGTTAGGCTATCATTGGTGGTTTGATTTTGTCGCTCAGTCGCTTGACTGTCGGATGTGAGTGATTGGGTAGGGGATTGCGCAATGTGTTGAGACGATGGCGTATTTGCTGTGCTGTCTGATTTTCGCTCACTACCCGTCGCCACATTTTTTGCTGCTTTGCCGTCAATGCGCTGCCCATCCGCTGGAAAAATGGCAATGCGAAGCTCATTGGCTTGGGTGTCATTGGCGCCTGTGACCAACCCAATCGGCTGTAACCCTAGCACCCATAAGCCGCCCCAAAGCTGGGCTAAATTTAATGGCTGTTGGCAACTGACAATCACCGGTAAGTTGGACTGGCGTTGACGACCTAGCTTTTGTGCAATCTTTGTCAAAATTACTTTGATATCATTGCCTTCAATATTTAGGCGGGTAAAGTTCAGTAGTCTGCCCGTAAGTTTCACGCTAGTGGCTACAGGGTCGGTGGGTAATGGGTTGGCTGGCTGCTGACTTTGCGGTGAATCCTGCTCTGATAGGTTAGGTAGGTTTTGTAAGTTTGGTGATGAACTATCTTGGGTCAAGTCAAGGGCAGCGGGCTGTGTCATGAAAAACCTTTTTATAATAACTTTTTATACATCAAAATCGATTCATACCGCATATTAGCAAGTATTATTTAAAACAACAACCATTCACCGCGCTATTTATTGTTTGGCAACCAAAGCCGTAATAGGGCGATAAAAAAAAGCGTTGCACAGCCGTTAGCTGCCAGCCAAATTGGTGGATGCAATCAGCGTATTTGGTGCTTCCATTGTTGAATACGAACTTGGTTGGCAAGTGACGTCAAACTATCATCAATAATATCGCTAACCAATTTTTCTAGCGCAGGGCTAGTGACATCAATTTGCACCAAGCTTTTGGCGATTTCTTCATACATCAGCGTGAGCGTTTGCGGTTTGGTAAGGTTGGTGGTCAAGATTAATGTCAGATTTTCCCCAAAGTGTTGCCCGATGCTGTGCATTTGGTTTTCTATCAGACTGCCTGCAATCGGTATCAAGCGTAATATGCGATGCAGCTCGGGCGTATCGGTTAGCGCTTGCTGAATGGCTAGACCTACTTGTTTTGCCAAAGGTTTGGCAAAGATGGCAGGATGGTCGGGCGTGGATTGTAATAACGGTGTGGCTTCTTGCTGCAGCACTTCGACAATGACCTTTTGAATGTCATCTCGATGCTTGTCGATGATGTTTTTGACCAAATGCCCATCGGCGTTGCTAATTTCGGTGCGGATATTGTCAATCGCAGTTAAAATCACCCGATCAGAAATCTCTTCCATAATCATTTGATAATAAAATTTGATAGTGGCAAGCCAACTGGCGGGCAAAACTTTGTAGCCAAGTTTATGCAGCCGATAGCCAATCACACCAACGCGCAGCAGTCGTAATGCGCGCAGCTGCGGTGCACAGCCCAACACTTCATACCAATGCACGAATGGAAAGAAAAACCAGCGGTAATAGCGTTTTTGGACGATGGCAATCAACCAACGAACCACAAGCTCGGCTACCAAAAAGATGGTAAACAGACCCCCTGCCACTTTGAGCGGCTCGTGCCATCCTTGCTGATAACTGACGATGCTGTCAACAAATCCCAGCCAATTTGCTATTTTTGCCATAAAACTACTTAGCATCAAAGCGTCAAACCCCATGAGCAGCAAGTCCAACACAATGGCAACCATCATGATGATATCGTAGGCTAACTGCCAACGACTGGGTTTGGCAGGGTGGGTAGTGAGCGGTTGGTTAATATTCGGGCTTGGCGTTGGGCTGGATTTTGGGTCTAAATTAGCAGTTGGCATAAAAAATTGCTCAAAATGGGGTCGATACCGCAAAAAATGTGAGTGAGGACAAGGCAGGTAAGTCATATATCGCATGGCTTACCTGAGAGTTTAACTAGTAGTGTCACTAGTGATATGTCACTAGTAAGGTGTCGCTAGGGATGACGGGTAAAATCATCGAGCATGGCTTGGATACGTTGGTCCTTTTGTTGCCACAAGTCATTAAGCCAACGGTACATATCTTTTTTGGTTTGTTCATCCTGTTGGTATTTGCCATCCATGAGCCGCTGTAGCAAATCATCTGGCAATGCAATTTTTTGAATATCCACCCCGATGCGTTTGATATTACCTTGCCACAAATCCTGATAGCTAGGAATACCGTCAGGATACACAATCGTCATATCAAGCACCGCGTCTAAATCGTTACCCAACGCACCCAATGCAAGTGCAATGCCGCCCGCCTTGGGTTTTAGCAAATGTTGATACGGCGATTGCTGCAAGTCACGTTTTTTTTCGGTAAACCGCGTGCCTTCGATAAAGTTAAGTAAGGTAAAAGGCTTGTCGAGTAAGTTTTGACAAGCGCGTTTGGCTTCGATGATATCGCGGTCTTCTAGCGCTGGATTTTTAGCAATCGCTGTTTTCGAGTAGCGTTTCATCATCGGAAAGTCTAAAAAATAAAACGCTTGTCCCACAATTGGGATATACAGTAGCTCGTATTTGGCAAAAAATCGCGTTAACGGCAGTCGGTTTTCACTGATATATTGGATGACAGTCGTATCAACCCAAGATTGGTGATTACTCAGCAAAATATATTTGCCATTGACCGACAAGTCATCAGGCAGGTTGACGCGAAAATCAATATCGGGCAGGATATTTTCAATCAAACGATTGTTGGTGTTGATCCAGTGATTGGCTATTTTTAACACCGATTTATCTGCCAATGGATGACCCGTCAATGTTTTTACTGCGCCCATCGCCCAAAGCGGTAGACTAAACAGCACTGAATTGCCGGTAATGGTGCCTGCCGCCATCGCTAAGCTGGCGTTTTGCGCCAAAGGTAATGATGTTTTACGCAGTTTATTGAACGTGTTTTTGAGTAATGATGGTTTATCGTTATTTGTCATATTTGGCTCCCACAAAGCTTATTCAAAAAAAACTTATTTGAATGAGACATAAGAAAAAATACTTGGCTTCATTAACTTGGCTTCGTTAATTGTAAAAATAAGTGTTAGTTTAGCAAACGTCAAAAATGTTCACTAATAAATTTTTCTACACTGGCAAGCACAAATCTTGCAGGTTTATTGGTGCTGTGCTATACATCCCAGTAAAGTTAATTGTCAAAAAATTTTTTTAAAAATTAACAAGTTATTGAATGCACTATCAGTGATAGATTGACTATCCAGCACAGTTTTCATCAAAATCACGAAGCATTTAATATATAAAAATAAATAATATAGATAATGAATACTTGAAAATATTTTGTAACAAATTATGCCATCCTACAACACCCTTAAGACAAATCATTACATATAACGAAAAAGTTTATTGCATAATGAGCTCAATCACAAAGCAACTGAGTGTTGTCAGGTTTATCTGGTAAATGAAATAAAAACAACAAGTTGGTGCGTGACAATTATAACTAAGTAATTATAACTAGAGGAATTCAAAGGAGATTACTCATGCGTACTAAATTATTAGCAGCTACTTTAGCATCAGGTGTTATCTTAACAGGTTGTGCAACAACGCCAACTGGTACGACAACAACAGGCATTACCGACAATAAAGCGCTTATTGGTGGTCTATTAGGGGCAGCCGCAGGCGCGGGTGTCTCAAAAGCAACGGGCGGTGAAAAAACCGGTCGTGATGCGGCAATCGGTGGTGTACTAGGTGCAGGCGTGGGTTACTACATGCAGCAACAAGAAGCTAAACTTCGTGCAGAAACCGCAGGTTCTGGCGTGACGGTAACACGTGACCCAGTGACTAATAACATTAACTTGTCTATCCCAGAAGCGATAACTTTCCGCGTTGGTGATTCTACTATTCTACCTAACTTCTATAATACGTTAGACAAAGTAGCTACCACACTACGTGACTATAACCAAACTAACATTCAAGTAAATGGTTACGCCTCAGTGGAAGGTGATGCAAATAGAAACCAAGCGTTATCACAACGCCGTGCATCAGCAGTCGCTAATTACTTAGTCAATCGTGGCATCTCTAGTAACCGTATCAGCGCTATTGGTCGCGGTGCGACAACACAATTTGGCTCAAGCTATGAACCAAACCGCCGTGTAGAGATGATTATCCTTGCACCACAATCGGTTAACTAATGAAGTTCAAGTCAAGCTAGATGATATTTTCATCAGCGAATTGATAAAAAAAGCACCTTTTATAAGGTGCTTTTTGTTTAAGGGGCTTTTTTCGGTTCAAAAAATAACAAATGGACCATATCAACGTTATAAAATACTCACCACAATATTATTGCCATTGTCTAAGGCGTCATTATAAAAAGCCAATAACTCATCATACGAAGCCAGTAATTCTTTATCCAAGTTTTCCTTTTTGTCTTGCCAAATATTGGGTGGAAAAATAGCTTGCTCACGTAGTGACTTCATCGAAACTTTTTCTAAGCGTTTTTTAAAGTTAATTTGTTCTAGTGCATCGACGATTTCGACAATATGTGCCCACGGGGTAAAAGCAATAAAATCGGCCTCTTCACTGTCACTAAAGGTTTCCACACCCACCACAAACTCGCTGATAGGCTCATCAGGTACAGGTTGGGTGGCACTGTGTTTGGTTAACACAAAATGGATAATGTCCCACAGTTTGCCCAAATCTACCAATTGCGCTTGAGGTTGCTCACTCATGCTTTCAAGTAACGCGGTTCGCGCTGTATCAGTGGCATTTTGCAGTTGCTCGAGCAGGGCGTTATCGACCATCAAATATTGTGCGATCATACAATTTCCTAGTTATAAAGTAGCGAGATATTAGCGTAGTGGGATATGACAGTCCTATGACTTTATGTTAAGACGAGGACCACAAGCGAAGATAGTATAACTCATACAGCAAGCGATTTTGACGATGTATTCACTTGAATTGAACCCACTCATTTAGCTGACTTGTTGGGCTGATTCATTTAGCCGACTTATTTAACTTTAACCGATTAGACCCGCTGACATATTGATTAAGGACGCTAAAATTGCGGTATTAAAGAAAAATGATAACACACAATGAATGGTACCGATGATTCGACTTTGCTGGGTATTGAAGGCGATATCCGCTGTTTGACCAGATGTGCCAATGATGTAGGAAAAATATAAAAAATCCCAGTAGGCGGGGTCGTCATCATTAGGAAAATCTAGCATTTCTGCATTTTTTTCTTCTTTAAGCAAGAAATACTCGTGGGTGTAATGAATAGCAAACATGGTATGAATAAACAGCCAAGCCGTCAAAATCGTCATGGCGGTGAGCGCGATATGAAACAGCATCAAAGCGCCTTTGGCGTCCTTGCTCGCGCCTAACTCTACGACAATCGCCAGCATACTGACAATGGCGGTGACAAAAACCAAAATCAGCATTAACACCGTGCCTTCGTCTTCAGCATGGGCTTTATCCAAAATTGCATTTTGATCGGCTTTATACATCATCCGAAAAATAGCCAGTAAATACACCCAAAGTCCGATATTCCAAGCCAGCAAAAATTGCGTCACAAACTTCAATTTATCGTAGGCTACCGCCAACGTCCAATCTTTGGGCAATAGACCAACCAGCGCCGATAACCCAAAATACACCACTACCATCGTGGCAAACCCTAACAGTAGACGAGGGCGGCTTTGAAAAAAACGATAGATGTAACCGATCATGGCTGTTTTCTCATAGCGGTTTCCTTACGGCTGTTTGCTCATGGCTGCCTACGTCGGCTTATTGGGTGCTTTGATTGCGGCGATTTAGGCGGTAACACGCGAGGTTTTTTGCGCGATTGTGGCGTTGTCGTTGCCGCGGATAAAGGTTGGACACCCAGTCGCTTTAAATCGGCAGCTGATAGCGGTATTTGTGTGGATGCGCCCACCTCTAAATTTCCCAAACTAAAGCCACTTGATGCCATGCGAATCAGCCGCAAACAGGGCAGTCCCACATGAGCAGCCATGCGACGTACTTGACGATTTTTACCTTCAAAAATGGTGATGGCGAGCCACGTGGTGACTTTGCGTTTGGCAATCTTGTCAGGCGCTTGCCAAATATGCTCGGCAATTTGTGCTTCACTCAGCCGTACAACTTCGGCAGGTAAGGTGATACCGTCTTTGAGTGGCACCCCTGTTTGTAGTTGTTGTAGCTGGGTATCGCTTGCCTCGCCTTCCACCTGTATCCAGTAGGTTTTACCTTGTTGTTTGCCTGCATTGGCTTTGGGTGGATGGGTCAAGGCTTTATTGACTTGTCCATCAGCGGTTAGCAGTAGCAATCCTTCGGAAGTGGCATCTAATCGCCCTGCAACGCGTAAGCTTTTGTCGCTAAAATAATCGCTGAGCGTTGCAAAGTTGTTATTGTCATCGCTGCGAAATTGGCTAAGTACGCCATAAGGTTTGTTAAATAAAATCAGTGTCGGCATGGTAGAGGATGACAAGTGAGTGAAAAAAAGCTTAAAGCGCATCGAGCAGTTGTCTGCTAAGTTGTTCAGTGTAAACGCTAATCTTGGCTATTGCAATAAAGTCTCCGTTATAAACCACACCGCCCAACGCCATACATATTTTGCAAAATTGTGCCAGATTGTGCCAGATTGTGCCAAATTGTGTAAAAGGATAAGCCCGTATTTTTGGCTAAAAACAAGGTATAATAATCCGTTCATACAACTACAATAATATCAACATATGTCCTATCACTATCAATTTACCAGCGAGTTTGATTGGCGCTCACAGACACAGTGGCAGACGCCTGATACGCCCTTTATGTCCTTTGATTTTTGGCAAGCGCTGATAGATGCCAAGCTGATTGGCGGGCGCAGCGATTGGTGGGTGCAGTATGTGCAGATTGTCGATGATGGCGCGCAACTGATTGCCGTGATGCCCGTGTTTATCAAAAAGCATCACCAAGGCGAATATGTGTTCGATTTTAGCTGGGCAGAAGCCTTTGAGCGCTATGGTAGAAATTATTATCCAAGATTGGTGACAAGCGTGCCCTTTACCCCCGTCACCGGCGAGCGGATTTGGGTGGCACAAGGCAAGTCATTAACCGCGCCACTGTATCAGACCTTACTACAAGCGATTGATGAATTGGCAAGCCGCTATCAAGCATCCACTTGGCACGGGCTGTTTTTCTCCCCAAAAAATGTCGAAGCGTTGCAAAATCCGCCCAATCTTTGCGAGCGGCTAAGCTGTCAGTTTTTATGGCAAAATCGCAATCTACAGGATAAAAAATTCACCAATTTCGATGAGTTTTTGGCAACATTAACTGCCAAAAAACGCAAGTCAATTAAGGTTGAACGCCAAAAGGTGCTCAAACAAAATCTAAGCTGTCAGGTTAAACTCGGTGACGATATCACCGAGGCGGATTGGGCAGTTTTTTATCAATGCTATGCCATGACCTATCTGGTCAGAGGACGGCAGCCGTATTTGAATTTAGCGTTTTTTAAGCAGCTTGGGCAGACTATGGCAGACAAGCTGATGATCGCTCAAGCGCATAACGCGCACGGTGATATCGTGGCTTGTAGTTTATTTTTTTTCGATGACGATGCCGCTATCAGCACGTTATATGGTCGCTATTGGGGCTGCCTAGAAGAATATGATTGCTTACATTTTGAGCTGTGTTATTACCAAGGCATTGAATTTGCTATCAAGCAAGGCTTACGCTACTTTGACCCTGGTACCCAAGGGGAGCACAAGTTGATTCGCGGCTTTTATCCGGTGTTGACCCATTCGCTACACCGTGTCTACGACAAGGTATTTGCCCCTGCGATTGCCCAGTTTTGCCAAGACGAACAGCACGCTATATTGGCGTACCAAGCCGATGCGATGACCGCGTTACCTTTTAATGACACCTATAAAAGCCAATTTTTTGGTGACGGTGCCGCGCAAGGCACAATACCCGATAATGAGTTTTTGAAAAAATAATGATAAATTTTGGTCTAAACCTAAACCTGGCTGGCGCACATTTGAGTGCGGCACACAAACAGCAGATACCGCTGAAACTCATCCCTTGGCTCACGTCAACAGGGTCGCTCACCGCCAAATTTGAAGCCTTATCTCGGCATAAACTCATCGTACAGCCGACGTTTGAAGGGCGGCAAACCTTGTCCCTGAGCGAAAAGCGTCAACTGCAGTTACCGCTTGGGGTGCGCCAATCGGCGTGGGTGCGCGAAGCCTTATTATTTGGCAAGCCTAATCAAGATGCGTGGGTGGTGGCGCGGTCGGTATTTCCGTTTGCTAGCCTCATTGGTAATGCGCGAAAATTGGCAAATCTGGGCACAACACCGATTGGCTATATACTGTTTCGTCGGCATGGCGCAGTGATGACCAATCGCTGGATTGATTTGACAGCGCAAGGCTGGCGACGCACCACCCTTTACCAGTGGCAAGGCAGGCATTTTTTGATTAGTGAGACCTTTTTATCCGCATTTGAAAATAGTCTTATGGGTGAAGAAGAAAACGGCATGATTCATGTCAGCACTGACAAAGGGGAAGGATAAGTACAAAAACCACTGGTTGCTGTGCGCTAATTTTACCCAGCCAAAAACATAGCCAAATAAACATCGCTAAAAAACATAGCTGAATAAACACAGCCAAGCAAAAATCGACAGTCGCAACGGCTGTCTGTTTTTACGGTGATTTTTTAATATCGTGTTAATCGTTAGTTGTATTATCGAATGATTTTTTGAGCCGCTTTGGTTAGCCCAACGCTTGATAAATAACCTCAAAAATCGCAGGCGAATAATGAGACAAATTCAGCCAAACCTGTGGATTATGCTAACTCAAACAAACAAACCATGCTAAACTAAGCAATATTTTTCGGTTTTATCCGCCCATTTTTTGACTCACTTAAAAGGAAATTGCCATGTTTAAAAATGTGACTATTCACCAGTTTGACGCTGAACTTGCCCAAGCGATGGACAATGAAGCCAAACGTCAAGAAGACCATATTGAACTGATTGCTTCAGAAAACTACTGTTCACCAGCGGTGATGGAAGCGCAAGGTAGCCAATTGACCAATAAATACGCGGAAGGCTATCCAGGCAAACGTTATTACGGTGGCTGTGAATATGTTGACGTGGTCGAGCAATTAGCGATTGACCGTGCCAAAGAATTGTTTGGCGCAGATTACGCTAACGTACAGCCACACGCGGGTAGCCAAGCCAACAGCGCGGTATTTTTAGCCTTATTAAAAGCGGGTGACACAGTACTTGGCATGAGCCTTGCCGATGGCGGTCACTTGACGCATGGTGCGCATGTGAACTTTTCTGGTATCAACTATAAAGCCGTACAATATGGCTTAAACAAAGAAACGGGCATCATCGACTATGATGAAGTCGAACGCCTAGCCAAAGAACACCAACCCAAAATGATTATCGCGGGTTTTTCTGCTTATAGCCAAGTGGTTGATTGGCAAAAATTCCGTGACATCGCAGACAGCGTTGGCGCATACTTGATGGTCGACATGGCACACGTAGCCGGACTGGTTGCTGCAGGTGTTTATCCAAGCCCTGTGCAAATCGCTGACGTTACTACTACCACTACCCACAAAACCCTACGCGGTCCACGTTCCGGCTTAATCTTGGCAAAAGCCAACCCAGAGATTGAGAAAAAACTCAACTCTGCCGTGTTCCCTGGCAACCAAGGTGGTCCATTAATGCACGCGATTGCGGGTAAAGCGGTGTGTTTTAAAGAAGCGTTAGGCGAAGATTTCAAAACTTACCAACAACAAGTGGTTAAAAACGCCAAAGCCATGGCAGATGTCATCATGTCACGTGGCTATGATATCGTCTCAGGCGGCACAGAAAATCACTTAATGCTGATTAGCTTAATCAAACAAGAAATCACCGGTAAAGAAGCGGATAAATGGTTGGGTGATGCTCACATCACCGTCAACAAAAACGCGGTACCAAATGACCCTAAATCACCGTTTGTGACGTCAGGGGTGCGTATTGGTACGCCCGCAGTTACTACTCGTGGGTTTGGTGAAGCGGAAGTAAGAGAATTGGCTGGCTGGATTTGTGATGTGCTCGATAGCCGCGGTGACGAAAACGTTATCGGCGAAGTGCGTGAAAAAGTCCAAGCAATCTGCGCCAAACACCCAGTTTACGAGCAAACAGCGTAATCATTAGCTATTAAAAACTGCTCAAAAAACCGCCTAAGTCGTAAAATTGGGCGGTTTTTTTATGGCTAACATTTATTGATTCAGATGGCTCAAATGCGACGCTTTGACCCTCATATATTAGGCACTAGATTTTAAGCTAGGCAAAGCGTGATTTACCAATACCAAATCGTGATAAGAATTTTTTGACTTTATTACCAAAACTACGCGTTTCAACTTCAGTGACTGCATCAACGACATGTCGCGCTTGTAATTTTGGTTGATTGACTAAGGTTTGGTGATAATCATAAGCGCGCTGAATACTGATTTCGAGTAACAACAAATTACTGGGACGCGGCAGGTAGCGATAGACTTGCCCTTTATTGATTAAGTCAATTAAGGTGTGGCTATCGTTGAGTGAGGTGAGTACCAATACCGCTAAATCTGGAAAGCTTTGTTTTAATGCATAGATCACGGGTGAAATATTCTCGCCATCCAAGGACACATCGGTGATTGCCACGCCAAAACGGTCATTTTCAAGTAACTCAATCGCTTTTTCTAATGAATTTGCCCAGTGCGTTTCAAACTGGGTGAATTTTTGCTGCATCTGTAAATATACCATCTCGCTGTCATCGATAACCAACACTTTGCGTTTGGCGATGGTTGGTTGAGTGACCTGCAGATTTTCTTTGAATACATCTTTGGTTTGCAGCGCGATTTGAGTGGCTTGATTGACGATACTTTTAAGTTCATCCGTCTGCCAAGGTTTGGTGATATAGCGAAAAATCTCCCCTTCATTGATGGAATCAATTACCGCAGTTAAGTCTGCATAGCCGGTCAACAAGATGCGGATAGTATGGGGTGATACGTCTTTGACCTCTTTTAGTACTTCGACACCCAGTTTTTTTGGCATGCGTTGGTCGCTAATCACCACTTGAACCTCGTTATTTTGTACATAGCTTAGTAGCTCATCGGGCTCGGTGGTGGTAAACACTTCATGGGTGGCGCGAAAATGCATTTTTAGGCTGCGTAGGATGCGGTCTTCATCATCGATAAAGGCGATTTTGGGTTTGGTTACGGTCGTTATCATGGTCATGTCACTTAGGTATGTTGACTAAAATCAAGGTTGACTACAATTAAGATTGACCACAATCAAGTGTGGCTCGTGTATGGCTGAGCAGATTGCCTGTCAGCCATCGGTTATCGGTTATCTAACATTAGCATTAGCTTTCTTCTGCGATTAAAAGCTTGGGTGATTGCTCGCTGCTAATCGCTGTTTTGGGCAATCTAATGGTAAATGTCGTGCCTTCGCCAAGTTGTGATTGCACATGAATATCGCCGTTATGCTGCTCCATGATTTGTGTCGAAATAGCAAGACCCAGTCCCGTACCTTCGCCTGCCGCTTTGGTGGTAAAGAAAGGTTCAAAAATCTTGGCTTGGGTCTCAGCGCTCATCCCAGTACCGTTGTCCGCCACGCTGATATACACATTGGCGCCGTCTTCTGTGCTAGTAATGTGTAATGTAGGGTGCTGAGTTTGCGCCATCGCTTGTGCCGCGTTATTAAATAGGTTTAGCAGCACTTGGTTAATCTGGGATGGGTTACAACTAACCGGTTCGATAGCATTTAACTCAGTTATCACCTCTAAATGCTTGATATTGTTACGGGCAATGACTAGGGAGTTTTTGATACAGTCGTTGATATCGACGGCTTTGATTTTGGCTTGGTCGATGCGAGAAAAATCACGTAAATTGACGACCAATTCTGAGATTTGGCTAACCCCAAACTTGGCGTCATCCACCAATCCATGCAAATCATCACTCACCGCATCGGCGACCAATTCATCACTGCAAGCAATGGTTTGTTCAATCGTTTGATTGATGGTTGCCGTATCAGCCGGCGAATCTTGCATCAGCTGTTTGAGCTGCTGGGTATGGTCAATCAATTCGTCATAACGTACGATATTTTCATCAATCAATTCTAAGTTACTACCCACATAGCCCAATGGCGTGTTCACTTCATGGGCAACACCCGCGACCATTTGACCGATGGTTGCCATTTTCTCTGATTGTACCAACTGCACTTGAGAGGCTCTTAAATCTTTTAATGCTTGGTGCAAGTTTTCGGTACGCTCTGCCACTTGCTGCTCTAAGCGTTCATTGACTTGTGCTAATGCGCCTTCGTTTTCGACCACCCGATCAACCAGCTGGTTCATCGAGTCAGTAATCACGCCAATTTCTTGAATGTTCGCCGGTGGCAATTTGTGCTCACGCAGTGACAGGTATTTTTTTTGTGCAATCAACTGACCGATTTCACGGACGTTACGAGCGACTTGGTGCAGTGGTACCGCCAAAATACGGTGGAAAATATAACCACTTAATAGCAGTACCGGTAAGAAACCTAATAGCATATACCATTGCAGCTGTTTACCTAGCTGATTGGCAAATAACATCAGCTCTTGATTGGGTTTGACAATGACCATTTTCCAATTGGTCATCGGCATGGCAAAAATAAACGCTGTGGAAGGGGTTTTGAGCAATAAATCGTTGTCTAAGCTGACTTGTTCGACAAAATGGGTGGCGTTGAGATTTTCATTTTGCGCGTTTTGGGTCATTAGCATGGCTGAAATGATGCGTGCTTCTGAGGGAGGAATTTTTTGTAGATTGGTACTACTTACTAGCGTATTGGCCGTAAAATCAAATTTACCACCATCTAGTTTTTGCGCTTGTTTGATGATGTTGTCATTGATGTTATCTAAGCTTTTGGCAATGGGGGCAAAATCAGGGTTTTTCTTGGCAAAACTATTGACATCAATCATCTCGCCTTGCGGGTTAGTAGCAGTCACTTGTTTGACTTGTGCTTCATTGGGGAAGATCAAAAAATTGTTGTTCATATCGACCAAAAATACATAACCGCCTGTTTTGCGCTGCCATTCTTTGACCATCGACTGCATACGGCCGAGCAGCACATCAAAACTTACCACCCCTTCAAAGCCATTGTTTTGCGCATTAAAAATCGCCTTGGCACAGGTCATGACGGGCTGTTTGGTCGCCGGGTGAATATAAGCACGGCTCCACACACAGTGGTCATGATTGGCATACACGGCGGGCACATACCACCAGTCACGGTAATAGGGCATGGCAAGCTGTGGTTGTGTTTTCTGGCTGTCCACCCGATTTGCGGTAAGTTTGCTTGGTGCTTGATAGCCAGGATTGATGGCTTGATATTGGCTGGCAGACTGCATGACACCTTGCATATCCCGTTGCCAAACAAACGCGGCTTCATCGACGTTAGGTTTGTACATCAAAGGGTCGTACCACACACCGCCGCCGACAATGCCTTTATCCATATTTGCCATTAAATTACCAACACTGGTGTTGATAATATCGGCATTCTTGGGCAAACTGCCAGTCATACGGCTCGCTGTTACTGCCATGCCATCAATTTGACTCACACGCGACAAAATACCATTCACCGCCTCATTGCCAGTTTCAATGATAGTCTGAGAGGTCAGTTTGGCGACTTCAGGCTTGGCTTGCTGGTCAATGATCCAATACACCATCGCCAAAAAAACCAAAAAAACCAGCAATAATACGCATAAGAGGCGTGTGGTAAGGTTGGAAAAATTCATCATTGTCACTTATCTGTTGGCAAATTGATTGGCTAATTAAATGACCTATTGCATCGCTTAGCCGCAAGTAAAAAAGCTTATAACCTCTTAAAGCCGCCGTTAACGCAAAATAAAAACGATGGTTTATCTCAATTTCCCAAATTGCGTCATCCTGCTTAGAAAATCGATTGCACCATCGTCCGTGGCGGTAGTTTAGTGAGGTTATATGACAAAATGATGAATTATATCGATGGAAGGTAATGAGGCAATCTATAGCAATTTTTGACTAATATGTTTATAAGTTATTAAACTTAAGTTGTATAAAAATTCGGATGAACTGTAGAAAATGTTAAGAATGGATTGTTTGATATGGTTGATATGAGGGACATGAAAAAAGCCCTCAATGCTGTTGAGGGCTTTACAGTAGTTATGATATAAATTAACTGTATATTAATGAAATTCTTTATCGAGCTCTATTAAACGGTTAATCGCTTTATTCATACCGTGCATGATTTGACCGAGCAAGACTTGTTGTTTGGTCACCACAATCACAATCATCGGCTGGAACTGACTAGGCACGGCGCTAATCATAATTTTACCGTTTTCGGCATCTAGGATGACTGAGCGACAGCCAGTAAGCTGCGCTTCGGCGGTCAATGCCTGTACCAATGCCAAGATTGAGCTGCCAACCGCGGATAATTTGCCGCCATCATAGGTTTTTTGAAAAATTGAATTGACCTCAAAGCCATCGGTTGATGACAACAACACCCCTTCAATGCCACTCGTGGTATGAATGAGTTCGTGCAATACTTCATTAGATAGGGCAATAAATTGCTCACTGGGCTTAATGCGGCTTTCCATTTGAAACAATTGGTCATTCATATTGGTATCCAAATATTTACTAGCGTAACGGTTTTAAAATTGCTGTCGAGTTTATCAGTCGCTGCGCTCAATATCTAAGTCAAATGGCTGCATTCACCGAATCGCTCGTTAACGTAAGCCATATACCGTAATTCAATCATGCGCTCACTGCGCTGTCAACTCAAGTGATGCAATAATGGTATCAACCAGTAACAGCACATCTTCTCTTTTTCGCATATCCACTGGTAAAACAGGCAGATTCTTGTTATTGGCAGCCAACCAGTCATTATAAATGCCAAAGTCGCGCTCAGGCATTTTATCAACTTGGCTGATACCCACGACGATACGACCCGTATAAATTTTAGTAAACGTCTCTAAATAATTTGCCAAATCTGCCACAGGGTCTTGGGCGGCATGGTCAATCAAAATAATAACCCCCATCGCCCCTTGCGACAAAATCGGCCAAATAAAGTTAAAGCGTTCCTGACCAGGTGTGCCATATAGACCGATATTGATGCCACCTTCTAGCACCAATTCACCGTAATCCATACCCACCGTAGTCAATGCCTTGGTGTTGACATGAAGGTCGGTGTTTTTTACTTCAGTCGACACCACAGGGATATCTGATAAGCTTGCGATGGCTTGGGTTTTCCCCGCCCCCATAGGTCCGCTAAAAACGATTTTCAGACGTTGCATGTAGAAAGCCTTACACTCATTGTATTAATAGAAATACAATATTAGGAAAAAAATTGCGTTAGTATCATACACGAAACCACGCTGTTAACTAAAAAAAATTAATAAATCCCTGATAATACAATCAAAATATTAATCATTTTAATGAAAGATTTACAATCCCAAGCGTCGACGTAGACGTCCTAAAAACCCCATCATGCTACTGTTGCCAGTTTCTTGTGTGGGCGGGGTTGAACCTTGTGACGATGTAGCACTCGCTGAGATAGGTTCAGGCTGCGTGGTACTATTATTCCAAGTACTATTGTGGGTAGTTGCAATACTGGGTAAGGTATTGGCTGACAATTCTGCCATAGCACGGCGGCTAAGGATTTCATCGAGTTTTGATTGAGGTTTGGCAGGCGCGGGTGGCTGATGTTGTGTTTGGGCTGACTCAGGTTGGTTCACAGGCGCCGTGGGTGGTACCGTAGCAGATGCAGCAGGTTGTTCAACAAAAGCAGGTTGCGCACTGGGCGTAATTGGCTGCGGCTCAGTCTGGGTGATTTCAGCGGGTGTCATTTCAGCTACTGTCATTTGAGCAGGTGACATTTCTGGCAGTGATATTTCTGCTGATGACATGGATTGAGTCACTGGCTGACTAATCGTTTTCCTATTGAGCTGAGCGATAGTTTGCTGATAGACCGAAGCAGGCAACGCACCTGCGACAAATAAGCCAATCAGTGTTTTTTTGACTTGGGGTAGCGAACATTGACTGCGTGCTACCAAGTCATCAATCGTTAACGAACGAGCTTCTAGTACACATTGGATTTTAAGATGGTCGTGTTGGTCGGCATCATGGGTGGGTTTTACCCACCTGTCTATATGGTAGTTGATGTGCGAATCTAGCAAACCTTCGAATTTTTGACCATGTGTGCTAGCCAAGTCCCATAGCCATTGCACCAAGTTTTTAGCAGTTTTGACATCTAGCTCACTAGCAGCCGCATCATCAGCAAGTGAGATAATCCAAGGCTGATTGGACGAGATGTATTCAGACACCTCCCAAACCCGTTGCTGTTTTGGATTGATATAGGCAAATAAGGTGCCAGCAGGGCTTTTGATACTCAGCACTTCATTATGGCGCTGGGCAATCTGACTAAAAATCTTGGCAAATCCGATTAAATAATCATCATTGACAGTGCTGTTGGCGGTGATTGATGACCCCATCAATTGGCTAGATTCGGCAAGTTGATTAGGCGCATTGTAGGTATGACTAGTTGTAATAGCTGAAGCTTGCGCAGACTGTGCAACACCAGATGATGGATTGGTAATTTGAGCAGGCGGATTTGAAGCTACGCGCTGGTTGGCTATAGTGTCTGTCGCTGATTGATAAGCGTGAGAGACATCAGCGGTGAGTTTAGCGGCAGTCGATGCCTTATTGCGGACAGGGACACCAGACAAAAACGGCAACTGTGAAAACAACCACTCACTCAGCGGCTCTAAATCTTTGAGCGGCAATACCAATAAATCTTGCGATAAATAGCCGTTTTCCGTCTCACTACGCGCGGTATAAATAGTGGCCGTATTGGGTTTGCTATTAATTAACTTTTGAACGCTTTCGGCATGACGAAAATCATGATTGACCATAAATAAATCAATTTGCTGATTGTTCGCTGATACCCATTCAAGGTCTGCTTCGAGTCTCAGTAAGATGCGTAGATAGCCTTTTAGCATCACTTGGTCGCCAGGCTTGATGCCAACCAAAGCAATCCGCATCACTTTTTTTAGACGATCTGAGGCAGACGTGACATTCATTGAGTAAATCTCCAACAGCTAGCGAATTGACCTTTTACACAACTAAAACGCCATCAAGCATCCTTGCAATAAATTAACGTAACCCTTGGTGAAATGGATACGTTAAGTGGCTATTATTATTGCAATTTTTGATGATGTAGCAAATAAATGTCGTCTAAAACTAGCGGACTATCTAGCGGGTTATAAAGTTGAGATTTTAGCAATATTCCTATGATTAAGGTAGGTTACATATCTATTATTTATGCCTTTCATACCAATTCTGACAGCACAAAAATAACATAAAACAAAAAAGCGCTTTTATCCTTGGCTTGGTGTTATTGATAGCCAAAAAATTGGTTTAACCACAATTTTTAGCAGGCGCGGTGACTTTCACAGTCACTTGTACATTTGCCAGCGCAAATAGCGATTGCACTTGTTTTTGGGCATTATCATTGGCAGTTTGTAAAATGCCAGAGCGGCAAGCGGATGTCAGCACTTGGTTTTTGCCAGCCTCTTGCGCTTGGTTAAATATTTGCGGGTCGGCTTGCACCATGCCAAATACCCCTGTTTGGATATCATACACTTCAATGTTATCTAAATAACTATCCAAAATCTGTGCAGCGGGCAAGGTAATACTGACATGGCTACCATCTGGGGTCACTTGTACATCAGTGGGTTTTAATTGATTTAAGTCAATGCCCGCGGTCACCCGTCCATGAGCGACAAACAGCCCCTTTTGCTCATCTTGCCACAGGGCGTACCAATTGCCCTCTTTTTGGCTAGTGATAACGGTATCGACATTATAGGCCACGGTTTGTAATCGATTGAGGCTTTGAATCTTAGTGACCACGCCTTCGCGGGTTAATACCTCAACTTTTTTAGGCGTATTTGCTTGTTGCCACTGCAAAAATAGCCAACCCGCCACCGCAATCACCGCCAGTAAAAATAAACTTACCCAAAAAGAAACCGGTTTTTTATTGCCCGATGCGGGCGGTTTTGGCAAGTTTGTAGTCGGTTTTGCCTCAGGTGATGGCGTGGAAGACGAAGTGGGGAGTTGGGTCATATAGCCATTCCTAATGGTTTAATAGTGGATGCTATTTTGTATGGTTATGACTTGCCATAATTTCAATGTAGTTAGTTTAAATAGCCAATGGGTATGACCAAATTGTCATAATTATTGTCCTAATTTATAAAAATGCTAAAACTAAAAAAGCTAAGTCCAACAATACGGCATCGACTTGGCAAAAATTAAAAAAACTATTGCACCACCCAGTGGCATAAAATAAGATAATCGGTTTACCAAATAGTCTATCCATTCTCGTTTTTTTCTTATTTCAAGCCGTACAAACAAGGTGTGCCATGCGAGCCAGTCAATTTACTTTTGCAACGTTAAAAGAAACCCCAAGTGATGCTGATATCATCTCCAGCCAATTAATGCTCCGTGCCGGGATGATTCGTAAATCTGCGTCGGGTCTCTACACGTGGCTACCGATGGGTCTAAAAACCTTACAAAAAGTCAAAAAAATCATCCGTGAAGAGATGGATGCCATCAACTGCCAAGAGCTGCTCATGCCTGTGGTGCAATCGGCCGAGCTTTGGCAAGAATCAGGTCGCTGGGAAGCCTATGGTCCTGAACTGCTGCGGTTTAAAGACCGTCACCAACGTGACTTTGTGTTAGGTCCAACGCATGAAGAAGTGATAACCGATATCGCGCGTAACTTGCTAAAAAGTTATAAACAGCTCCCTGTGAGCTACTACCAAGTACAAACCAAATTTCGTGACGAAATTCGCCCACGCTTTGGGGTGATGCGTTCACGTGAATTTATCATGAAAGATGCCTATTCATTTCATATCGACCAGCCCTCACTACAACGCACCTATGATGATATGTACCGCGCTTATCATAATATCTTTACCCGTCTTGGGTTGGATTTTCGTGCGGTGCAAGCCGATACCGGCTCGATTGGTGGATTTGCGTCGCATGAGTTTCAAGTGCTCGCTGGCAGTGGTGAAGACGATATTGTATTTTCAGATAGCTCAGATTATGCTGCCAATATTGAGCTTGCTGAAGCGGTGGCGGTCGGTGAACGTGCTGCCCCAACGCAGGACAAAGCCGATGTCAGCACGCCCAATATGCCAACCTGTGAGCAAGTGGCTGAGCATTTAGGTTTGCCATTGTCACAGACGGTGAAAACTTTAATCGTCGAAGGCGCACCCACCGAAGAAGGTAAAGCCACCTTAGTCGCGTTAGTGTTACGGGGCGATCATACCCTAAATGAAATCAAAGCGGAAAAATTGGCGCAAGTCAAAGCCCCACTCACCATGGCGAGCGAAGAGGCGATGCAAGCAGCGGGTCTGCACAAAGGGTATATCGGGGTGTTTGATTTGAACATGCCAGTGATTGTAGACCGTGCTGCTGCGCTGCTATCAGATTTTGTTAGCGGCGCTAACAAGCCAGATTTTCATACCACAGGCGTCAACTGGGAGCGTGATGCGTCCATCACCGAAATCGCCGATATCCGCAACGTGGTAGCAGGCGACCCAAGCCCAGATGGACAAGGTACTTTACAAATCCGCCGCGGTATCGAAGTTGGTCATATCTTCCAATTGGGTGACAAATACACCAAAGCATTCAACTGTGCGGTGATGGGCGAGCAAGGCAAACCTGTCATTACTATGATGGGCTGTTATGGTATCGGCGTGACCCGTATCGTCGCTGCCGCAATTGAACAAAATCACGATGACAATGGTATCATTTGGAAAACCAGTAGCACAGGTGAGAGCCTTGCGCCATTCACTGTGGCGATTGTGCCGATGATTAAAGGCAAAATGAAAGATGCTCTAGACCCAGCGAAAGGGGACAAAGCAATGCAGCTTGCCGAAGCACTTTACACTGAGCTAAAAGCCCAAGGTGTGGATGTGCTACTTGATGACCGAGACGAGCGCGCGGGGGTAAAATTCGCCGATTTAGAGCTCGTTGGCATTCCCCATCGTATCGTTATCTCAGAGAAAAATATCAGTGAAACAGGCGAGGTGAAATACGAATATGTCAATCGCCAAGACGGTGAAAAACAATTACTCACTGCCGAGGAATTAACCCAACTGTTTAAAGACAATCAATTGATTGGCTAACACAACAACTTACCGCTACAAACGGTGAGGTTTGATAGATGATTTGAGTCGAATATTTACACGTTTTGTATGGTATGGAAAAACTGACAGTGCTAAGATGGGCTGTCAGTTTTTTCTGTTTATCGCTTCATTAAATAGAGTAAGGAAAGTCATGCAATACAAACAACTTACCGCCAGTGTATTTGCCCTGTTGATGGGTGGGGCGATACTGGGACAAAGTTACCAAACCGCCATTGCAGCATCGACGAGCGTCGGACAGATCAATAACGAGCAGCGGCAGGTGACTCGGCAAGTCGCAGCGTTGTTGGATCGTAGCCATTATCTAGATAAAAGAATGGATGCGGCAACGGGCAGGCAAATTTTAAGCGACTATTTTGATGCGCTTGACCCCAATCATAGCGTGTTTTTACAGTCCGATATTGATGAATTTACCCAAAAATATGGCAATAGTTTTGCCGATTATCTCAAACGCGGTGATTTAAAAGCCGGTTTTGACATTTATCAGCGTTTTATTGAGCGCTCAAAAGCGTATTACAGCTTTGCCGATAGCTTGTTAAAATCCCCTGTAAGCTTACAGAGCAATGAAACGGTCATTATGAACCGTGAAAAATTGCCACGTTTTAAAACCGTTGCCGAGCAACGCGATTTTTGGCGCAAACAGCTGACCTACCAGCTGATTGGTATGACCATCAATCAAGATGAAGACAAAAACAAAGACAAGTTTTTGCAAGAAAATGCCGATAAATACAACGCCAGTGATTTAGTCAAAAACGAAACGCGCTCACCAAGCCAAGTGCTAGACCAGCGTTTAAAGCGCCAATATGCGCAGCTACAGCGTATTGATAGCGACCAAATCGTTGAAACCCTGTTAAATGCAGCGATGGCAGCCTATGACCCGCACAGTAATTATTTTGCCCCCGTGCAAGCCAATGAGATGCAAATCCAATCGACCCTGGAATTGGTCGGTATCGGTGTCTCGATTCAGCCCGATCGCAAGAATCCCGACTACACCCGTATCATCAGCCTAGTTGATGGCGGGCCTGCCGCTCGTTCGGGTCAAATCAAACCCAATGACTTAATCATCGGCGTATCGACTGAAGATAAAGGTATGGTCGATACCGTCGGTTATTCGACACGTGAAGTGGTGAACCTCATTCGCGGTAAAAAAGGTTCATCCGTCACCGTGCGCGTCAAAGCGCCTAATACCCCAGACAGTAGCGCGCGTAATGTCACCCTCATACGTGACGTGATTAAGCAAGAAGAGTCGGGCGTCAATCATCGGGTGATTAGTGTCAAAGATAAAAACGGACAAGCCAAAAAAATCGGTGTGCTAGAAATCCCAAGTTTTTATCTCAACTATAAAGCCCGCCGTGCGGGAGAAGACTATCGTAGCGTCAGCATTGATACGGAAAACGCGTTAAAAGCCTTAAACCAGCAAAATATTGATGGCTTGGTGGTAGACCTGCGTGATGACCCAGGTGGCTCACTCGATGAAGTCGCCAAAATGATTGGCTTGTTCGTCAAGTCAGGTCCGCTGGTACAGATTCGTGATAACCGCGGCAATATCCAAGTGTATGAAGACGAAGACAAAGGTAAGCAGCTGTATACAGGCCCGATGACCGTACTCATTAACCAAGGCTCGGCATCAGCCAGCGAGATTTTTGCGGCGGCGATTCAAGATTATGGTCGCGGTCTGATTGTCGGTAGCACGAGCACAGGTAAAGGCTCAGCGCAAATTCAGCTTGATAACCTTGCCTTAGGGTCAGCAACGTTAACCCAGCGCAAGTTTTACCGTATCACTGGCGGCAGTACCCAAAATAAAGGCGTGGTACCCGATGTGCGCTTGGTCAATATCTATGAAGGCATGGAGTTTGGTGAACGCAGCATGAAAAACCCACTGGCATGGGATACCATTCGTGCCGCGCCGTACCAACCTGCGGGCAACTATTCCCGTGAGACCTTGCAATCGCTCAATGCCTTGTCACAGCAGCGTCAAGCAGCCAATGCCCAGTTTGCTTATCTAAGCCAACTCAACAGAATCCGTAATGAGGAAGATGATAAGAAACCTGTCAAATTAGACATCAATGACCGCCGTACTTTCCGCAAAAACATTGAGGCAAAAATGTTGGCGGCAGAAAATGCGAGACGCCAAGCCAATGGGAAAAGCCCCTATAGCACATGGACAGCGTACCAAGCTGCACAAGATGCAGAATTAGAAGTCCGTAGCCGTCTAAAACAAGCCGAACGTCCAAAGCTTCCTGAAAGTGAAGCTTTTGTGATTGAAGCGGCTAATGTGATGCTTGATGCACAGATAGCCAACAACCAGCGGCCTTAATGGCAAAAATGCGTGTAAGCAAAAGCTTACACGCATTGACGTTTGTACGACTGTTACCGAATGGTAAATTTTGTAATAATACATTCAACGGCACAGGGACGGTTCTCAAGGACTGAGATAGGGACAGAATTGCCAATAAAGGAATGGTTTATCGTAGTATTAAGGAATGATGCTTGATAAACACGTGGAGTGAGACTTAGGATGAGTCAAGAAATTCACTACCAGTTAGTAAGGACCTTAAGGATGAGGTCAGTGATGCTAGGATAGCAGGTAAAAAAGCCATATCAGAGGATATGGCTTTTTTACTTTGGAGGAGGGGTTAGGCTATTCTAAAAACGATACTCATGACGGGTTGACCAGTCGTCGATTTCTTTTTCTACCACATCTTCGGCGCGACCATAACGCTCTTGGATTTTACCTGATAACTTTTGGCGATTACCTTCCAACTGGGTAATTTCATCATCAGTTAATTCACCCCAAGTTTCTTTTACAGCGCCTTTAACTTGTTCCCATTGACCTTTAATTGTATTCTCGTTCATGAGTAGTATCCTTTTTTGTAATTAGTTTAGTGCTAGATAAATGACTAAAATATACGCCCAATCATGCGTCTTTATTGTTTCTTAGGTTGTTTATTGGGTATACAGCTAGTATGCCAAAATTTAGCGCACGGTGTGTGGTAAAAACTGTAGTAAAGCATCAAAAAAAGTAACTAAATCAATGATTTTGTAAATAATATTAGGCTTTTCTTACACCGCAGACAATAATAACAAACCCATAAAATATAGTATTATAGCTATATGAAAGAATCAAACCCAAAACACAGTCTAGATGATTATGACTTTGGCGAACTTGCCAAGACTGAAAGTAACGCCAGAGCCAGAACACGCCTTTATATCCTCCACCAATATCGCCTTGGCAAACACAGCTTTGAGATTGCAGAAAACCTAAGCATCAACATTGAAACCGCAAGACGTACTCGTAGACGCTACCAAGCATCAGGGCTTGATAGCCTCTATGACAAACCAAGAAGCGGCAGAAACAGCAAATTGGCTCCCGAGCACATTGAAAGCTTTAAACAACTGATTGTTGACAGCCAAGCAAAACGCGGTGGCGGCAGACTGACAGGACAAGACATCCAAAAGCTTGCTCACGAGCATTATCAAGCAAGCTATAGCGTCAATGGCATTTATGAACTACTGGCTCGAATTGGTATGAGTTGGATAAGTGCCAGAAGCCAGCATCCGCAGGCGGATATTAACGCCCAAGAAGCCTTTAAAAAAACTTCATCGAGCATGTAACTGCCATACTACCTAAAGATACCGAGCTAAGCAATGTTGACATCCGGTTCCAAGATGAAACCCGCATTGGTCAGCAGGGTTCAATGACTCGAGTATGGCATTACAGTGGTAAAAGACCGCGAGTGGTACGTCAACAACAATTTATTTCTACCTACCTTTACGGTGCAGTGTGTCCTACGACAGGACAATGTGTAGGGCTCGTTATGCCTTATGCCAATGGCGAGTGTATGAAGCGACATTTACAAGCAATTAGCCAAGCTGTGCCCAAAGGTCGCCATGCGGTTGTGGTGATGGATGGGGCAGTATGGCATAAAGAGCGCTATAATTTACCAAACCTGACTATCTTGAAGCTACCGCCTTATTCGCCTGAATTAAATCCGATTGAACAGGTTTGGCAGTATATTAAGCAACACTGGCTATCAAATCGTTGTTTTGATAGTTATGAAGCTATTGTAGATGCCGCCTGTCAGGCTTGGTGTAATTTTGCTAAACAGGTGGCTACAGTTAAGTCGCTCTCTGCTCGTCATTGGGCAGTGCTTTAATTATTGGGTTTGGTATAACTTTACAGCCTAACCAATCTAAAATTTTGCACAAAAAAAGAAGGCTATAAATATAGCCTTCAATTTGATCTTTCTAAGCTTTAATGATGGCTTAGTGGTGATGACCACCTGCACCGTGTACATGACCGTGTTGCAACTCTTCATCTGATGCATCACGAATGCTTGCCACTTCTACATCAAAATGAAGTTTTTTGCCCGCTAAAGGATGGTTAGCATCAACAATCACTTTGTCATCTTGCACGTCTTTCACAGTGACTAACATTACATGACCGTCTTCAGTTTGCGATTGGAACTGCATACCTGGTTGGATATCTTCGACGCCTTGGAAGTTTTCGCGTGGGACTTCTTGTACTGCCGCATCATCAAATTCGCCATAAGCATCTGCAGGTTCAATGCTTGCAGTAAATTTATCACCCACTGATTTGCCCGCCAATTGTGACTCAAGACCTGGAATAATGTTTTGGTAGCCATGTAAATACGCTAAAGGTTGACCTTCTGGTGATTGGTCAATGACGTTACCTTCGTCGTCTTTTAAGGTGTAATGAAAATGTACAACATTGTTATTATTGATAGTAGACATCGCTAAAATTCCTTATGAATCAATGAGTGGATTGGCAAATCGCTTTTTTGGCACAATAAATTAAAAATTGCTAGAAATTAAAATTGCTAGAGTTTTTCACTACAATTACCGTGAAAATCTTTCAAATTTTGTTTAAACCTCAAAATACGCCAAAAAATGTTAATGTAAATTGTAACATCAATCATTAAAAGTTTGGCAGTTATAGTCTTTAAAACACATTTTTAATCATTCAACCATACAACACTGTAACAATAAAGCCGTGTTCTGTTATTAATGGCGATAAGATTTAAAAATTCAATTTATCGGGTAAATTATTTGTTAATGATTCCTGTAGCCAGTAGGGGCGTTTATATAACCCAGCCCCTATCTGCCAAAATGCGTTTGATTTGCGCATAGATCACTGGCGCACTGATCAGTCCCGCCAACCCAAACGTCGCTTCAAGCACCAAAATAAATAACAACAATTCCCAAGCAGAGGCTCGGATTTTATGACCAATGATTTGCGCATTTAAAAAGTATTCAAGTTTATGAATGCTCACCAACCACACAAGCGATAAAATGCTGATGCCAAGCCCGTGAGTCAGGCTAAGCAAGACGATAACAATGTTTGAGACCAAATTACCAACGACAGGGAACAGCCCTGCACAAAAGGTGATAAGCACAACGGTCCAAGCCATCGGTAGCGGATGACCGAGTATAGGTAATATCCCTAGCAAAAACACCGAGGTTAAGATGGTATTGATACTAGAGATTTTGACTTGCGCAAAAAATACATCATTAAACCCCATGATAAGTTCATCAAATTTTTGGCGCAAATGCTGGGTAAATGGGGTTTTATGCGCTGCGCTATTCACAGGTACTTGCAACGCGACAATACAACCAATCACCACCCCCGCTAGCACATAACCAAGCCCGCGTAACGTATGAATACCCACTAGCTGTAGTTGTGGCGCATGACTTTTGATAGTACTCATGAGCATAGCTTGAAATGAACTGACTGAAATGGGTAGATGCTGAGAGATACTTGCGGGTAGTAGGGTATGAAGCTGATCAAATATGTCCAATATCTGTCGGATAAGATTATTAAAGACATCAACACTGGCTTTATCAGCAATCCAATCGCCAAATACATACACAGTAAGTGAAATCATGGTTGCCAAAATGGCAATAGCAAACCATTCTGCAACTTTACCCATACGCTGCTGACGCGAGGCGCTATGCATATAGGCAATGACATGCCGATGAATCCAGCCGGCAATGCCGCGAACCAGTGCATAAGTAATTAAGGTGGCAAAAAGCACTAAAGTCAGGTGTAGCAATAGCACAGGCAGCCAGACAACAATCACACTGCTAATCGCTAACAAAAAACTTTTCATATCTGACCACTGTAACCGATCATTAGTCAAAAAAGGATCGCCTAAATGAGGAATTTTCGAAGCGTTGTTTTTATTGTTGAGTGCGGGTTCAGGATTGTTGCCAAGTGGTTCAGCGGTCATAAATAACATCTTAACAAGGTAAAAAAAGATGAGATAAAACTAACACAATTTTAGTGATTAAAGTATTAGATTTATGACAAAATTTTGTCAAAATCACCCGCGCGATGCGCAATAATAACCGGTGAAAATCGCAATCAAACGTAAAATCGGCTACAATATGCCATCTTTTTTATTCTTTCTTTTATCGGTTATCAAGCCTCGCTAATTTTAAGTCAAACACTATGTCACTACATTCTGAAATCGCCAAACGCCGCACTTTTGCTATTATCTCGCACCCCGATGCCGGTAAAACCACCATGACCGAAAAATTACTGCTGTGGGGGCAAGCAATTCAGCGCGCAGGTGAAGTCAAATCACGCAAAACCAACAAACACGCGACATCTGACTGGATGAGCATGGAGCAAGAGCGTGGTATCTCAATTACCACCTCGGTAATGCAGTTTCCCTATGCCGACAACATGGTGAATCTGCTAGACACCCCAGGTCACGCCGACTTTTCAGAAGATACCTATCGTACCTTAACCGCGGTGGACAGCGCACTGATGGTGATTGATGGGGCAAAAGGGGTCGAAGAACGAACTATCAAGCTGATGGAAGTATGTCGGATGCGTGACACGCCGATTATCTCGTTTGTCAACAAGCTTGACCGCGAAATCCGTGACCCGTTATCACTGCTTGATGAAATTGAAAACGTACTAAAAATCCAATGTGTACCGATGACGTGGCCAATTGGTACAGGTCAGCATTTTGTGGGGGTGTACAACATCAGCGAGGATAAAACCTATTTTTACCAAAAAGGTCATGGCACTGAGATTGTCGAGATTGAGAGCCGTGACGGCTATGACTATCCAGATGTCCGCGAGAGAATCGGTGAAATTGCCTTCCGTGAATTTGAAGAAAGCCTAGAGCTTGCAAAAATGGCACATGAAGATTGGGATGTCGATGAGTTTTTGACGGGTAAACAAACGCCGGTGTTATTTGGTACTGCGTTGGGTAACTTTGGGATTAACATGGTGCTTGATGTACTGACCCAATACGCCCCAGCGCCTAAAGACCATGACACCGTTGAACGCACCGTCAAAGCCGATGAAGAAAAATTCTCCGGCTTTGTCTTTAAAATCCAAGCCAACATGGACCCAAAACACCGTGACCGTATTGCCTTTATGCGGGTGTGTTCAGGCAAGTACGAAAAAGGCATGAAAATGAAACATGTGCGCTTGGGCAAAGAAGTACGCATTTCAGATGCCTTGACCTTTTTGGCAGGTGACCGCGAAGCGCTAGAAGAAGCGTATTCCGGCGATATCATCGGCTTACATAATCACGGCACCATCCAAATTGGCGATAGCTTTACCGAAGGCGAAACTTTAAACTTCACAGGCATTCCCCACTTTGCACCAGAATTGTTTCGCCGTGTGGTACTCAAAGACCCGCTAAAATCCAAACAACTGCAAAAAGGTCTACAGCAGCTATCAGAAGAAGGCGCCACCCAAGTATTTATGCCGCAAATCAACAATGATTTGATTTTGGGCGCGGTAGGGGTGCTACAGTTTGAAGTGGTCGCGCATCGCCTGCTTGAAGAATATAAAGTGCAATGTACCTTTGAACCTGTGTCGATTGCGACAGTGCGCTGGGTGCATTGTGATGACAAAGTGGCGTTTGAGAAGTTTAAGAAAAAAGCCCACGACCAGTTATCTGTTGATGGCGGTGGTTATTTGACCTATCTTGCCCCAAGCCGTGTTAATCTTAAATTGATGGAAGAACGTTATCCAGAAATTACCTTTAGCGCTACCCGTGAGCATTGATAAATTGATACATTCATCGTGATAACTGCAGAAAAGCTGACAAACCCTGTCAGCTTTTTTTTAACCTTAAAAGGATTTTACCCAATTTACCAAACGATAACCTAATGATGGCAAACAATAAATATTGGTAACCTAATTACTTTAGTAAACCGCTTAAATTTTGGCTACAATAGACCCATTAGCGATAACTATTAATTTAAAATTTTAACAACTACAACAAAAGTGAGGATACTATGCAATTTCCTAATGGTGTAAACAAATCAAACCTTATTAAACTTGGCGTACTTGGTGCCGCTTACTATATGTTAAAAGGTCGTAATAAAACCCAACCAACCATTGAAAATAAGGCTAGAAACCAAGCAAATAACCCTGTACCTGCTGATAATGACAATGGTGCTGCAGATTCAACTGCCACTAAGCCTACTAAAACTACCGCATTTACTATGGGTAAAGAGCTAGCTGCTAAAGTATTGGGTAAAAAATTCTAATAGTTATCGAATACTTATCAAATTACGTTATTATATAACAGCTATTTACCATAACGGTATTTGAAAACAGCCCATTAGTCCACCATTAAACCGGTATCGACTGATGGGTTTTTTTATGGCATTACTGTTAAAAACTAAGGTTTAGAAACTAAGGCAAGATATGAGCATATCGAGGGTAATTAAACTAGGGGTTGCTGCCACAGCTTTATTGTTGATACCTAGACGCAGTAGTCTACGGGCTGATAAAGTTACCAAGTCGCCTAAAACTCTGCCTATTAAAAACACACTTGAGCAGCCTATCAATAAAAATACTGAGCACGATAACCATAACTAAAACAATGGCTAAAATTTTTATGTTATGGACAGATAACATATAAAGGATAAATAGATGATGTTCATGAAACATAAAAGTCTCAGTGGAATTTGCCTGACAGCCTTGATAATGCTCATGGCAGCAAAAGCTCATGCCCAAGATTTGTATATGGCAAAGCATTATCCTAACGTCAATGAAAAACTCTTTGATAGCTGTGGACAAATTTGCCCAGAGATTGACTATTATTTTGTACAGACAGGACAGGCTTGGCTCGATGCTATTATCAATAAAGACGTCACCGCAGCCATCGCAATGGTTGATGATAACCAAGATAAAGCACAAGCGAAAAAATGGCAAGATTTTACCCGTAATGCGATGCCCAGTGATAGCCAATACACGCAGCTTCTTAATATGGGGATTAGCCGGTTAATTGCAGAAAATAAAACCATGGTGGCAGCACGTGGTAAAGATTTTGACAGCAGTATAGCGCCTGTGCAGATAATGGCAAAGCCGATTTATTTGGGTCATAAAAATGATTTAGAGCTGTTTGCCACAGAATTTTATCAATTCACGGGCGGCGCCCATGGTATCAGTACGACCAACTATTATGTATTTGATATGCGCCAAAAAAAACAATTGTCGCTTGTCGATGTGCTTTTACCACAGCAAAAAACAAAACTTGAAGCCTTGGTTAAAGCCCAATTCATTCAATATCTAAAAACCCATGATATTAACCCTAACGCGCATTTTAACACTTGGCCGTTTAGTTTGACTGGCAATTATAGCTTTACGGGTCAGGGCATGACGTTTTTGTACCAACCGTATGAGATTGGTTTTTATGCGCTAGGTGCACCGCAATTGACCGTGCCTTACAGCGAGTTAAACGGCGTTGTCAAACCACAGTATTTGAAATGATATGACTATGATAAATGATACGGCTTGCTCGTTTGATTTGCCATTAATTGATACGCATACCCATTTTGATGTGGATAGCTTCGATCATGACCGCGAAATGCAATCACAATTGGCATGGCATAATGGCGTTCGTCATTTGGTTTTAATCGGTTTTTTAGCAAAGTATTTTGCACAAATGGTGGCGTGCCAACAGCAACTGCAAGGCTATGAGCAGCAAGGCAAAGTCACACCTTTGGCGCATTTAGCCTTTGGTTTGCATCCTTTTTATATCACGGAGCATAAAGACAGCGATTTGCAGCAGCTAGAGCAGTTTATTCAGCAATATTCACCCATCGCGATTGGGGAAATCGGGCTTGATACTTTTACTGCGCCGATGAAAACTGCAGAAAATTACGCTAGGCAGCAAGATTTTTTTGGTCAGCAACTTGAATTGGCAAAACACTACCAATTGCCGGCGCTGCTACATATTCGCCGCGCACATGGCGATGTGATTAAGATGTTAAAAGCACAAAAATTCACCCAGGGTGGGATTGCCCATAGTTTTAGTGGCGGCATACAAGAAGCCAAAGCGCTGGTCAATCTGGGCTTTAAAATCGGCATCACCGGGCAAGTGACCAATCCAAATGCCAAAAAACTGCGTCATACCCTTACAGAACTTGTCAAAACTGTCGGACTTGACGCTATTGTGATTGAGACGGACTGCCCAGACTTTACGCCGCTGCTCTGTCATGGGACGCACGGTAGGCGCAATGTACCTGCCAATCTGCCGTACGTGTTGACAGCGTTATCAGACTTATTAAAAAAAGATCAATCACTGCTCGCCGAGCAGTTGTGGCAAAATAGCTGCGCTGCACTACAAGTCAGCTGGGAGTATCCTATCCCAAACAAATTGAATATAAACCCTGACCAAGATTAACATAAACCATGACAATGACAGCCGATATGACGCCTGATATGACATTAACTGACGCCCAATACCAACGCCGTTTTGCCGGCACCCAAAAACTGTACGGTGCTGCGCAATTTAGTAAGTTTGAGAATCTGCATGCCTATGTGGTGGGCGTAGGCGGGGTGGGCTCTTGGGCAGCTGAGGGACTGGCTCGTACAGGTGTGGGCGAGATGACATTAATTGACATGGATGTGCTAGTAGCTTCCAATGTCAATCGACAATTACCCGCTACCGATAGCAATTTTGGTAAAAGCAAAATTGAAGCCATGGCAGCACGTATCAAAGAAATCAATCCCCATATCAAATTACATTTGATTGACGATTTTTTGAGCAAAGATAACGTACAATTGTTAATGCCTAATCGTGCTTTGCAATCACAGCTTAAACAGTCAGGTAAACAGCTTGTGGTGTTAGACTGTGTTGATGATATGAATGCCAAGCTTGCGCTTGCGCTGCATTGCCGATTTAATAAATTAAAGTTAATTATGGCGGGCGGGGCAGGTGGCAAGACGGATCCGACCCAAATTCAGGTGGCAGATCTTAAGGATACTTACCAAGATCCGCTACTGGCTAAAGTCAGACAGCGACTTCGTCAAGATTATGGCATCAATCGCGCGATGAAAGAAAAATTCGGTATTCGTTGTGTTTTTTCATCACAGCCGCCGATTGTTGATAAGTCTTGTCAAGCAGGTGGTTTGCATTGTGGCGGCTATGGGTCGGCCGTTGCCGTGACCTCAGTGGTAGGGATGATGTTGGTTGCTGAAGCGTTAAAATAACCTCAGCGTTTAAATTTTATCACGTAGTAGGACGGTGCTAATGAGATGATATCATATCCTATAGCAAACAATGAAAAACAGCGTCTAGCAGTATTGGATGAGTACCATATCATCCGAACAAATAAAGAATGCGAATTTGAGCGTATTAGTGCTTTGGCTAAGGCGTTTTTTGGTACTAAGATTGTCGCTATTACTTTTTTGGATGCTGATATCCAGTTTTTTAAGTCAAGAATTGGTCTAAAAGAACATTCAACCAGCCGTGATGTTGCTTTTTGCAATTACACCATTACACAAAACGACACCTTTGTCACGCTCGATACTCACCAAGATACCCGATTTAAAAACAATCCTTTGGTTACCGGTTACCCATATATTCGGTTTTATGCTGGCGCACCCATCGTGGTTCACGACAGTCAAGGTAGGGAATTTGCTTTGGGTGCGCTGTGTGTGATTGACGACCAGCCGCATCAAGATTTTGATGCCAATCAACAACGTGTGCTAGCGGATTTGGCGGCGATGGTGAGTGATACCTTAAAATTACG
Organism: Faucicola osloensis; assembly: GCA_019353055.1. Classification (GTDB taxonomy): domain Bacteria; phylum Pseudomonadota; class Gammaproteobacteria; order Pseudomonadales; family Moraxellaceae; genus Faucicola; species Faucicola osloensis_C. Next base: position 28,650 of record JABAHL010000008.1, on the reverse strand, counting down.
TCAGCAGCGTTACCAAGCTGAGCGCGCCGATGAGGTAAAGACCGCATTTTTGGCCAATATGAGCCATGAAATTCGCACGCCGATGAATGGTATCATGGGCATGCTTGAATTGCTTGAGCAGACACCGCTTGATACGCAGCAGCAACACTATATCAAATCGATTAAAGCGTCCAATGAGCATCTGCTGACCATCGTCAACGATATTTTGGATTTATCCAAAGTAGAATCAGGTAAGATACGTTTTGAGAGTATCCCGGTTGATTTAGCACAGCTATGCCAAGACGTGTATCAATGCTTTTTAGCCCCTGCAAAAGACAACAGTGTGGAACTAACCTTCGATTACCCTGACAACTTGCCCAAATATGTCAACACCGATCCGGTGCGGGTGCGACAGATTTTAATCAATCTAGTCAATAACGCCATCAAATTTACCCCAAAACAGGGTAAAGTGACCATTCAAGCGATGAAAGGCTATGATAAGCATCAAATTAAATTCAATGTGATTGATACGGGCGTTGGCATCAAGCCTGAATCATTGGCGGTGATTTTTGATGCGTATAATCAAGCTGATAAGTTTACCCATCGTTTATATGGGGGTACAGGGCTAGGGCTATCTGTGTGCAAAGCGTTGGCAGAAGGGATGGGCGGCACGATTAAGGTAACCAGTGAAAAAAATAAAGGCTCAACCTTTACCCTATCTCTACCAATGATAGCAATTGATGAAATCAGCTATCAGCAGTGGCACCAAAGTCATGATGAAACCAAAATACAACCGCTAGAACGTCTGCCTGCCCATGTTCTGCTAGCAGAAGACAATGAGCTAAATGCCATGGTCGCGGTCAAAAGCCTAAAAAAATATGGCTATGAAGTCACCCGAGCTAAAGATGGGTTAGAGGCCGTCAATTTTTATAAAGCTGACCCTAGTAAATATCACATTATTTTGATGGATCATCAAATGCCCATCATGGATGGGGTGGAAGCCACCAAAATACTCAAACAGTCGTTCAGTCAGTTGCCGCCTATCATTGCAGTGACGGCACACGCCATGCATGGGGATAAAGAAGTATATCTTAACGCGGGTATGCAAGATTACTGTACCAAGCCCTATAAGCCTGAAGCGCTTGATGTGATGATTCAGCGCTGGCTGCATCATGTCGCCAACAAAGTTTAAGAGATATTAATCACAAAATTTGCTTGCATTTGCGCAAACAATTGCTTACGGTAAAACCCTACGACAAACTGTGGTAGGGTTTTCTTTTTGTTGAAGTATTTTTGCTTTGTCACGGCTAAAAATGGCTTTGGTGACAATGTTTTATAAAATTAAGAGCTAAAAAAACGCCTATGGGAAATTTTATTTTTTTACAAATTTTTGCAGCCGTTTGTGCCTTGTCCATCATTACCACGCTATTTAACAAGCGGATTTTGGACTTTCCACAAGCCATTGGGGTGCCCATTGTGTCGGCGCTACTGGTTTTTATTTTGCAGTGGAGCGCAAGCCTGCTCAATGGCAACGAGTTTATTACCATCAATATCACCAGTATCCAAAATGCGGTGCGTGATATCGATCTTTACGATTTTTTAATCAATGGGGTGATTTGTTTTATTTTGACGGCATCGGCGCTGACGTTTAAGGTGTCCGACCTCAAAAACTATTGGAAACCGATTGGGATTTTGGCAAGTATCGCATTGGCACTGTGTGCACTGTTTTTTGCAAGCCTTATGTTTGGCTTTCAGTGGCTCACAGGGGCAAATATCCCGTTTGCGGTATTGCTGTTATTGGGCGCGGCACTGGGCGCGACTGACCCAATTGGCATCAAAGGCGTGCTTAGTTCTATCAAAGCGCCGCGCCATTTGATGATTAAGCTAGAAGGCGAATCGCTGTTCAATGATGCGGTGTGTATTGCGCTATTTATGACTATTTTGCATGGTCTGCAAGGTAATGGCTTTAGCATTGTGACCACAGTAGAAGTGTTGTTGTATGAAATCGTGGTCGCAGGGATTATTGGTTGGTTTTTTGGGCAAATGGCGCTGCTTATCTTAAGCGGTAAACACGAGATGGAGTCACTGATTTTGACTACGGCATTTTTGGCGTGTGGGTCGTATTTGGTGGCATTGTATGCGCATGCTTCTGCGCCCATTGCTTGTGTGGTGGGTGGCTTGATTGTCGGTAACCGTTGGCACCAGATTTTAGACGAAGGTGAAATCACCTATGTGAATCACTTTTGGCACGCCATTGAGGGGATTATCAATTCATTCTTATTCACCCTTATCGGTCTGGAGCTATTTATATTAGAGCTGAATACCTCGTTGATTTTGGGCGGTGTAGTGGCATTTATTTGTCTGCATTTATCCCGTTTTTTGGCAAATTTTGCGTCATTTAGCCTGTTATCTGATGTCCGAAAAACCAGTTATAACGGCAGTTTGACGATTTTATCGTGGGGCGGGGTACGCGGGGCGATTTCTTTGGCGTTGATTTTATCGGTTTCTAACGCCCCAGAATTGCAGCCTTATAGCAGCTTTTTGGTGGGTTATACCTTTATCGTGGTATTGATGTCGGGCGTGGTATGTGGTCTTGGGCTACCTGCGGTGATGAATGCGTTTTATCATAACCCCAACGAACCCACGACAGGTTTTGCAGGGTGGTATCAAAGGCTAGTTAAACGCTTTAATCGCAAAGGCTACCAGTATGTGCTCAGCGAGGATGAGCAGGGTAATGAAGTGATTACCCGTTATCAGCCGCCGCCTGTGGTGATTCAAGAGACGCCTAGTAGTGTCGGTATGGCGTTGCCATTGCCAAAAGTGATTAATAAAGATGGACATGATGAATTGGCAAATCCCAATGGTTTTTAACTGTTACTACCACGAAAAAAAGACCTAGAAATTTGCTAGGTCTTTTTTTATAGCATTTTTTATATCATCAAATCGCTGCGCGCAAAATCCGCTCAGATACTGCCAAATCGTTGCTACGATGTTCACCAAGTTTGACCATATTATGTTCTTCTAATTGGCTTAAAATTGGCGCGATAGCAGACGCATCAAGATCGGCATCTGACAATCTCACCGGTAAGCCAAGCTCGCGGAAAAAGTTTTCGGTGTTAACAATCGCTTGCTCGATTTTATCCTCGTCGCTTAGATTAGAGTTGCCTTCAGTGATATGCCAAACGTTTTTGGCGTACTGTAGCAACTTGTCTTTTTTGCTATCTTTGAGCTCACGCATCACCGCAGGCAACACAATGGTCAAGGTGCGGGCGTGGTCAATACCGTGTAGGGACGTGAGTTCATGCCCAATCATATGGGTGGTCCAGTCTTGTGGTACGCCAGTGCCAATGAGACCATTGAGTGCCATTGTCGCTGTCCACATGATGTTTTTCCGCGTTTCCATGTCGTTAGGGTTGGCTTTGACGGCACGGCCTTCTTCAATCAAGATTTTGAGCAGGCTTTCAGAGAAACTATCTTGGACTTTGGCGTTGACTGGGTAAGTCAGATACTGCTCCATCACATGCACAAACGCATCGCCCACGCCATTCATCACTTGACGCTCAGGTAGCGTTAAGGTTTTGGCAGGGTCAAGAATCGAAAACTGTGGGAATACTAGCGGGTTACCAAAGGGCAATTTGGCATGACGCTCGCTATGGTTGATAACGCCGCCTGAATTCATCTCTGAGCCTGTTGCAGGAATAGTCAATACAGTACCGAGCGGTAGTGCATTTTGAATATCACGGGTATATCCTTTTAATGCTTCCCACGCTTTTTCATGGTCTTTGTCGTCATCTAAGGTGGCAGTCAATGCAACAAATTTGGTGCCATCAAGTACTGAGCCACCACCGACAGCGAGCAAAAAGTCAATGTTATTGGCATGTACCATATCGACGGCTTTCATCAAGGTATTAAATTCTGGATTTGGCTCAATACCGCCAAATTCAAAGATTTCACGCTGTTTACCTTGTAGCGCGGTTTTGACCTCATCGAGTGTGCCGGTTTTTTTGGCAGAGCTACCGCCATAGGTGATAAGTACTCGGGCATTATCAGGGACAAGATTGGCGAGTTCTTTGATTTGACCTTCGCCAAATACGATACGCACAGGGTTGTAATATTGGAAATTATTCATGCCGATCCTTAAGAATTTGTTATTGTTAATACATTGCCACTTGTAAAAATGCACCATGGCACTTATTAAGTAAACGTTACGCTCAAACACAGCGCTATCATAGAATAAAATAGTGAAAGCAATTGCAATAATTTGTCTAAAAAACTCGCAAAAGCTTTTTAAAACAAATGATTTTTAAAAACAAATGATTTTTAAAAACAAATGCTTTTTAAAAACAAATGCTTGCTAAAACCTAGTCTTTGCGCAAGTTTCTAACCACAGATGAACCTGTGAAAATTACGCTGTGACGAAGTTTGATAGCAACGTATATAAGTCTAAAATCCTTATAAACAAGGATGCTGCAACGATTTTTTTATCAAGTTTGTTATGACTTGCAGCTAGCAGCGTCCAATAACTCAACGAAAGATGAATTAACAATCACGAGGAATGTATGTCTTACTCCGCTCTTTTATCACCGATTAACGTGGGCGCGATGCGCTTGCCCAACCGCGTCTTTATGGCGCCATTGACCCGTCTGCGTAGTGCTGATTTACCAGATGGAACGAAAGGGATTGGTGGCTTGCCAACGCCACTCATGGCAACCTATTATACCCAGCGCGCTAGCAGTGGTTTGATTATCACAGAAGCCACTGATATCTCAGCCGATGCCAAAGGCTACGCAGGTGCGCCCGGTATTTTTAGTGCCGCACAAATTGCAGGCTGGAAAATGATTGCTGATAGCGTACACCAAGCAGGCGGTCATATCGCGATGCAGCTATGGCACACAGGGCTGGTATCGCATTATAGCTTGCGCCCACAAGGTCAGCCACCTGTATCAGCATCAACCGTGGATTTGGGTGATGCGGTACGCACCTCGTTAAAAGATGAGGAAGGCAAAGTATATCGTGTGACTGCCACGCCAGCGCGTGAGATGACCATCGCAGAAATCAAACAAACCGTCGATGATTTTGCCAGCGCCGCGCGTAATGCGATTGAAGCGGGCATGGATGTTATTGAAATCCACGGTGCACACGGCTATTTGATTCATCAATTCTTGTATGAGAGCGTCAACCAACGCAGCGATGAATACGGTGGTAGCTTAGAGAACCGTATGCGCTTTTTGAAAGAAATTCTAACTGCAGTCACTCGCGCGATTGGCAGTGACAAAGTGGGTATCCGTATCTCGCCACTGGGTCAATTCAATGGTGTGGATGCCGGTAGCGAAGACGATGCGTTAGCAATCATCAAGCTGATTGATAGCTTTAACCTAGCCTATTTACATATCTCTGAGCCAGACTGGGCAGGTGGAAAACCCTTTACCGCAGAATTCCGTCGCCAAATTCGTGATGCTTATCACGGCGTGCTTATCGGTGCTGGCGGCTATACAGCAGAAAAAGCAGACACGCTAATTCGTGATGGTTTAATTGACGCCGTCGCATTTGGTCGCAGTTATATCGCAAATCCAGATTTGGTTGAGCGTTTTCAGCAAAATGCGCCGCTTAATCAACCGAACCCAGCCACTTTTTATGGTGGCGATCAAGAAGGCTATACCGATTATCCTGCATTAGCCCAATAATCCTACTAGCCAAAATAATCGTATTATCTAATACGAAGACCCCGATCGTGTGATGACATGAGCGGGGTTTTTTATTGTGCTGACAAAACAAACAAATTTTTTTACTAAACTTATCATGAAAGTGAATAGAAAATCTGCTAATAATAAAGCGGCGATAGCAAATTGTCATGTTAAAAAATAGTCAAACAAAGACAAGGAGAACGAAATGAAAAGACGTTTTACAGCCCCCTTATTTGGGGCAGCTATAGCCCTGTTATCGGTAGCGGCAACCACCCAAACTGCCACTGCCGCGACAGCTACTAAAATTATTTTCCCAAAGGGTAGCTACTGTGCCAGTTACTCAGGTGATTTTAGTAAAAGTAAAACCTATAGCCTGTATCTGCTAAAAAACCAAGATTTTGAAGTCAAAGCCGCCAATATGGAAGACGGTATCCACATTAGAGATGCACGGGGTGTGCTGCGAGGTGAATGGATTGACGACAATACTTATCGAATTCACACGCGCATGAAAGGTCTGCATTATGTGACAGTACGCAGTCCGTATGGCGACCAACAAGTTGAGTTTTGCGCGTATTAATTTAATAAGGGTTGGGGGTTTTGCTATTAGCCAAAACTTGAAAATACCACCATTAACACCGGTGAGATGATATTGACCAAAAATCCAAAGCTCATGGCAAGCGGAACTACTTCATTCCCCCCTGAGCTTTGGATGATAGGCAAGGTAAAATCCATGGTGGTCACCCCACCCAAACCCACCGCTGTGGTTGGGTATTTGCGAATCAGCATAGGGATAAACAATAGCGCCATAAACTCACGCAACAAATCATTGAGCAATGCCACACTTCCCCAAACTGCGCCATAAGCATCAGTCATGACAATCCCGGACAACGAATACCAGCCATAGCCAGAGGATAGCGCTAAGCCTTGGGTGAAGGTCACATCAGGCATTATCAGCGCGTATAGTAAACCACCGACTGCCACACTGAGACAAAAAATCACACAGGCTTGTACGCCGCGTTTATTGACCAATACCTGCCGTAATGTCATCCCCGAATGCGACAACTGAAAACCCACCAATAAAATTAGTAAAATCAACAAGCCCTTGATGATGCCATCAATCGGCAAATCCGTTATTGGTAATAATTTGCCCAGTACAAAACCCAACACCACACAGCACAATTGAACGAGGCTTCCGGTGATGCTAAAACCTGCTTGGCTATGCTCATGGGGGAGGGCACGTTGCCAAGGATGCAGCCTGTCAAATATCAGCAAACTGATAAAACCTGCCCCTAGTGTACAAATCGCCAATACCACCACATTGGTACCAATAAACCCAATCTGCGCGCCTAAGTCAGGAATATGCGACAACGAAATACCAATAAAGGTTAAAATCACAAACACCAAGTTGGTCAGTAGCTTGTCTACCAGTGGCATGAATCTTTGCGGTAATGGCAGCAAAAACCCGACCACCAATGGGGTAAGAATCAGAACAAGGGTGATAAAGTTTTCTAACATACCGCGACGCTTCCAAACAGGGTTTAAACACAGGCTAATCGCAATATTTTGCCGTCAGCACTTGGTTTAAAAAATTAAAAGTCGCTATTGTACCCATAAATGCATCAAGTTGGCGAATATTTGCCATAATGCGTGGTTTAAGCGTGCAATCAATTGTTTGGTAACACATTTGTAGTATGATTGAACAAATAGTTGTGTAAGATAAGCACATCCAATCATCTTACGCGTTAGATGACTTTATTAGCCGTTAATTTTTTCAATTTGTAGGATTATTATGAGACATTTTTATTTTGATATTGTCTTTACCACGATTGCGCTGGCAATTGCAGCCTGGTGGGGTTTTTCGCATGGTGGTGTTGGCACTATGATGTCGGCGCTGTTTGTCACACTGATTTTGGCAGTGATGGAAATCTCGCTGTCGTTTGACAATGCCGTGGTTAACGCCTCGGTACTCAAAACGTGGGATAAGTTTTGGAAAATGATTTTCTTGACTGTGGGTATCCTCATCGCGGTATTTGGTATGCGTCTGGTATTCCCGATTGTCATCGTCGCAGTGACTGCCGATATGGGTATGATGGACGTCATCAATATGGCGCTTAACAACCCCAAGGAATACTCTGCCAAACTGATGGAGCATCATGCAGAGATTGCCGCATTTGGTGGGATGTTCTTGTTGCTCGTCTTTTTAAACTTCATTTTTGATGAAAAAGAAGTGATGTGGTTTGAATGGCTAGAGCGTAAGCTTGCGCGTTTTGGCAAGGTCGATGCCATGAGCGTGTTTGTCGCCTTGGTACTATTAATGACCGCCTTATATTGGGTGGAAGACGCCAAAAAAGCAGTGGTGTTAACCGCAGGGGTATTTGGTATTTTGATTTATCTAGCCACCAATGTGTTATCAAGCCTTTTAGAAGGGGCGGGTCATGATGATGAATCAACACCCGATGTGATTGAAGGCAAAGAAGTCGCGGGCGCGATTGCCAAAGGCGGTATTGCAGGCTTTTTATACCTTGAAGTACTCGATGCATCGTTTAGTTTTGATGGGGTGATTGGCGCGTTTGCCATTACCAATGACGTGATTATCATCATGCTCGGTTTGGCGATTGGTGCGATGTTTGTGCGCTCCATGACCATTTTCTTGGTAGAAAAAGGCACGCTCGATGAGTTTGTTTATCTAGAACATGGCGCGCATTATGCGATTGGCGCGTTGGCGGTCATCATGCTATTGGCAACCGTGCATATCGAAGTGCCAGAAATCGTGACGGGTTTGATTGGGATTGCCTTTATCGTATGGGCAGTGATTAACTCTATCAGCTACCGTAAACGCGAAGCAGCCTTAGCGAAACACTAAAAGCCGCTAAAAGACTGGGCCTCATGCCTAACCGTAGCGGTATTTAGGATGCTGGCTTGAGCTTAATATCCCTTAAGCTTTTGACACATAAATATAACAGCTTAATGTAGCCGAATGGTGGACAAATTCTATCACCAAAGGTATAGTTAAAACGTGAGTTTCGGCTCACGTTTTGTTTTTTTAGGCGTTTTTTTACGGTGTTTAAAGTTTTTGTCTAGGCGCGCTTTTGGTCTGAGCGTGAAAGGCGCAGCGCATGACAACAGACATCGATTTTCTTATTTGAATGCAAAAATTTATTACAAAGGATAAAACAATGGCAATTAGCTTAACCAAAGGTGGTAATGTTAATTTATCAAAAGAAGCACCGAATTTAACCAACATAGCCGTCGGTCTTGGCTGGAACCCACGTGCCACTGACGGGCAAGCCTTTGACTTAGACGCGATCGCGTTTTTGGTCAATGAATCGGGTAAAGTACGGGCAGATACAGATTTTATTTTCTTTAACAACCTAAAATCAGCCGATGGCGCAGTAGAGCATACCGGTGATAACCGCACCGGTGAAGGCGATGGCGATGATGAAGTCATCAAAGTGGATTTGTCTAAAGTCCCAGCCGATGTCAGCAAGGTGATATTTTGTGCGGTGATTTATGATGGTCAAGCGCGTAACCAAAACTTTGGGCAAGTAGCAAACGCTTATATTCGTGTGGTGAATACCCAAGGCGACGCTGAAGTGGCCCGTTATGATTTGTCAGAAGACAGCAGCACTGAGACAGCGATGATTTTTGGTGAGCTTTATAAGAACAATGGCGAGTGGAAATTCCGCGCGGTTGGACAAGGTTTTGCTGGCGGTCTAGGGCCATTGGCTGCGTCATATGGCGTTGCGGTTTAGTTTTTTGGCTAAAATTTTTTAACATTTTTTTAATAATGGGGTGGCACCGGCTTGCCCCTTTTTTTCAACATAACCGTTTGTTTAGCCCGAGCGTTTTTTTAAGCTTGAGCGTTTTTTCAGCCTAAGCGCTTTTTGCAGCCTAAGGGCTTTTTCAAACTTAGCTACTTTTATCATCATTTTTGCCACCTAGCCTATAAGGATAAATTAATCTATGGCAGCGACGTTTAGTATGATTGGGACGATTGAGCCATTTTTGCATTGTAATCTCAAAAAAGGCGATTCGATTTATTGCGAATCCAATGCCATGGTCATGATGGAGTCAAATCTTGAGCTCAAAGGTCAGATGCGTGGTGGCATCATGCAAGCTTTGATGCGCCGATTTGCCAATGACGAGTCGATTTTTCAGCAGCAAATTGAAGCGGTAAATGGTGAGGGTGACTGCTTACTGGCGCCCACACTTGATGGCGATATGCAAATTTTAGACGTCGGCGCCAATCAGTATACGCTTAGTGACGGTGCCTTTGTGGCAGCGACTAATGGTGTTGATTTACGTGCCAATATCCAGCGCAATTTAGGCGGCGCTGTATTTGGAGATACGGGTGGCTTTATGGTCATGCAAACGCAAGGTCAAGGTCAGCTCGTGGTATCTGGGTTTGGTTCTTTGTTTGAGATTGATGTCACGCCTGATAAAGATGTGATTATTGATAATGGTCACGTGGTATGCTGGGATAGCCGACTACAATATAGCCTGTCAATGGCGACCAGCCAGAAAAAAGGCTTTTTGGGCAATATCATCAATTCAGTCACGAGTGGCGAAGGCATGGTACTAAAGTTCTCAGGTCAAGGTAAAGTAGTGATTTGCTCGCGTAACCGTGATACCTACCAAGGCTGGATTCAAAGTTTACTGGGGTCAAACTCAGGCGGACGCGGTGGCAATGAAGGTATTTTAGGCGGTTTGTTATAGTCAGTTTCTGCTAAGTTGTTAAACTCTTAAAACATAGCTAGACTAGATAGAATAGTAAAAAATATAGTAAAAAATAAGGAAACCAAGATGTCAGTGAATTTATCGAAAGGTCAAAAAATTTCGTTAGAAAAAGAAGCAGGTGGCGCACTCAGCCAAATCAAAATGGGTCTGGGTTGGGATGTCGGTGCTGCGCCGCAAAAATCAGGTGGATTTTTGGGTGGCTTGTTCGGCGGTGGCGGTAGTGGCGGCAGCATTGACTTGGATGCGTCGTGTATCATGCTGGATGCCAACAAACAAATGGTGGATGCGATTTGGTTTGGACAATTGCAGTCAAAAGACAGTAGCGTACAACACACAGGCGACAACCGCACCGGTGCTGGCGATGGCGATGATGAAGTGATTAATGTCAATTTATCTCGTATCCCTGACCATGTGCAAGCCTTGGTTTTTACTGTCAATAGCTTTACAGGTCAAACCTTTGCCGCGGTTAATAATGCGTTTTGTCGTTTGGTGAATGCCAGCAATAACAGTGAAGTTGCCCGTTATGATTTGTCAGCCCAAGGCAGTCATACCGCGCTGATTTTGGCAAAAATTTATCGTCATAACGGTGAGTGGAAAATGCATGCCATTGGTGAAACCGCGTCAGGTCGTACCTTTCATGATTTGATGCCTGCGATTTTACCGCACGTGTAACCGCGCTTTTTAATGTGAAGCAATAAAGAAAGCCCTGTGACACGCAGGGTTTTTTATTTTGACAGCTATTTTTGACAAGTTTGTGTGGATTTTGCGTTGGTGGGTTTTGCATACGGTGCGGGTTTGCTAAAATAGCGGCGATTTAGTTTTTACAGCGTTTAATTTTAAATCACTTTTTTTACAATCAGTTTTTCAAAGTCGCTTTTTTTAAGTCATTTTTTTAAAAGGCACTTTTTTAATACCATTTTAGCGACTCAAATCAAATAATTTTATGACAACCACCCACCGCTACAAAGGAATCCAACACCATGCCATTTAATCGTTTACAGCCGATGTTGATAGCAAGTTTGCTGCCGCTGCTGGTTTTTACTTGGTTTAGCCGTGACTACATTGGGCAGATTGATTTTTGGTTGTTGTGGCTGGTGGCGATGACCTTGGTCGGGTTGCCGTTGGTGTTTACAGAGATTGGTTTGGCGCATCGTAGTGGTACGTCGCCGCTGGTCGGTCTGCCCATGCTGACCCGTGAAGCTGACGTATCAACGGTTTGGCGCGGGTTTGGTTGGCTGACTATTATGCTGCTGCTGGCGGTTGTGGGGCATTTACTGGCAAGTAGTGGCGAGATTATCCATCCGCTGGTAAGCAATATTGCTCTGCCTGCCTTGTTAGCCATCATGGTGCTGATAGTGATTGGTCTGAGTTTTATTAAGCATTTGGCAGGTTGGTTGGCGGTCGGCTTTGCCGTTGCCGCTTTGGTGGTCAATGTCATGCAGGGTGGGCTTGTGGCGTGGCAGATGACAGCCACGTCCTTGACGGAGTGGGCAGGGGCGGTAGTGTTGGCGCTGGTCTGTGTTGGCGCAGGTACAGGATTATACTGGCATGCGCGCACCCACCAAATGCTGACTACCAATAGTACTGCCGCTGCCGATGACGCCCGCGAATCCGCGAGTCGCTATGTGTTACCGGTGTGGAGTTTTCAGTTACTAGCGGGTGCGCTGATTGCCATAACTTTATCACCAAACAGCGCGATGGCGGCAGTGCTGAATGCATTAGCGATGCTGGCAGGGGCAGCGTATTTGCTGCATATCTTGACCCATCAAGTGTCACTACGCTGGCAACAACAGCAATTTAACTTTTTGGTATTGGTGGTATTGGCAGTGCTTAGTCTTGCGCTAGCCATGGTACCAACCGCTTGGCTCAATCAGCTGATTATTGTGATTAGTTTAGTCACGGCGGTATGGCTAGCCGTATTTGCAGGGTGGCAAATGAAAATCAGCCATTTGCGCAAATCATTGAATTTTAGCTCGGAAGGCTTATATAACCTTTGGCGCATTGCGGTGCGTATTATTGTGCCATTGGCAGTGGTTTTGGCGATGGTGGGGTGGGTGCTAGGATTGGCAAAATGATTACCGTAGATATAGCCTTTGCGCCCGATAGCCAAACACAGTTGCGGTTAACCCTGCAACTTGCTGATGATAGCCGGGTGATTGATGCAGTCAATGCCACAGGCTGGCAACAGCAGTATCCGCAGATTTTTAGCTATAGTGTCGGTGTGTTTTCCCATAAACTAGACTGGCAAAGTGCTATCAACACAGGCGATAGAATCGAAATCTATCGCCCTTTGACCATCGACCCGCAAAACAAACGCAAATTACTGTCTAAAAAATCCAACCGATAAGGGTGTTGTGACCCAGTATTATTGTGTATCTCACAAAAAAAGCCAATCACAGCATCACGGCCATGATCGGCTTTTTTAATCAAAAAAACTTACTGAGTCACCGCTGGGCGTTCAATGCTAGTGACAATGCCATTTTGGTCAAAATAAATTTTGGCGTATTGTTGGGCGTTGTGAATCGCTGGCTTGTTGGCGCGTTTGGCGTTAGTACCTGGGGTAAAATCGTACAGGTAATCCCAACGTACCGGATTTAGGGTGTCTCTAAAGGTTGGGCTACCTAGTATATACAGCACTTGATTGGCATTTATACCCACTTGCACTTGGCTTAGTTTGTCTTCATGAATCGGCTTGCCTTGTGGGATATCGATTTTGTACACGCTAAACCATGAGCAACCTGGTAATACGCTGACGCTGCTAATTACGGCAACCAAAGGCAGGACTGCCAGTTTTTTTGATACTGTTGTGATAAATGTCATTTGTCAAACCGCTTTGAGATGGTGAACGATAAAATTTACGACTTATCATACGTGATTTGGGTTTTTTTGCCTACCTATTGACCCCAAAATTTAAATTATTTTACATACAGTTAATGTTTGGGTGTAAAACGCCGCGGTGGTTTGGTATTTGGCGTTTTGGTGGTTAGCCTACTTTGTCTCCAGCCTGCATTCGCCCATTATCTGTCAACGCGCGCTTTTGCCAGTGATGTCACGTTTTTTTACTGTGGGATTTTATCGAATTTGTTATTATAGTTATAATTTTCAGTTTATAAGCGACACCTAATAGGGTGCGAGGATTTGTATGTCGTCTTTTACCAACCAAGATTTGCGTCGTGCCGGTTTGAAAGTCACGTTACCGCGTTTGAAAATTTTAGAATTATTAGAAAAAGCCGAATCCCATCACATGAGCGCGGAAGATGTATATAAAGCCTTGATGGAGCACGGTGAAGACGTGGGGCTTGCGACTGTTTACCGCGTGTTAACCCAGTTTGAACAAGCGGGGATTGTCGAGCGTCACAATTTTGAAAACAACTTGTCAGTGTTTGAAATCGCCAAAGACGAGCACCATGACCACTTGGTATGTGACCAATGCGGCAAAATCATTGAATTTCACAATGAAGAAATCGAAGCGCTACAAGAAAAAGTCGCCAAAGAATTTGGCTTTACCCTAGCAGGACACTCGCTGGTACTGTATGGAATTTGTGACAACAAAGATTGCCAAAATTCAGTAAAACGCTAATGCCTTGGCGCTTTAATGGGTGAATGGGTTAAAAAACTAAAGTCCACAGATCAGTCACAAAACTCAATTACAAACTTCAGTTAGAAAAAGCGGCTAGATAAATTTTATTTAGCCGTTTTTTTATTTGTTGTCCGTTGTTTATTGAACGCTATGATGCGGTTTTAGTTCTGATAACTTAAAGCCAGCGATTAATAGCGCTGCGCCATACACCACGGCGCCCACCACGCACAGCGCCAATAGCGCAACAATACGCACACCTTGATGCGCAGTAACTGGGAAAAAATGAATACCAGCGGTAAGTGCCAACCCCATTGCCCCATTTGCGATGGCAAAGATAACCGCTAATCGTCGCCAAGCCGCACCAAAGCGATAAATACCTTGGGTATGTAAATAAAAATATAACAGCGCCGCATTGATAAAAGACGCCAGTGTATTGGCAAGTCCTAGCCCGGCGTGGGGTGCGATTTGCCACTTTTTAAATAACCCAGCCAGGACGAGGCTTAGCACAACATTGGCAATCACGCTAATCACACCGACTTTGACAGGGGTGCGACTGTCATGACGGGCAAAAAAAGCCGGGGCAAATATTTTAATCAGCATAAATGCCAAAATCCCACCCGATAAGCACTGTAGCGCAAGACCACTCATCATGGCATCTTGCCGCACAAATTCTCCATGTTCAAACAGGGATATCATGAGCACATTACTAATCATGCCAAGCGCGATGGATGCCGGTACACCGACCAACACCGTCAGCCGCGTCGCCCAATCAAGCGTATGTCCAAATTGTTGATGATCATCGCTTGCGATACTTTTGGATAGACTGGGCAAAATTACCGTGCCAATTGCCACTCCAATCAGCCCTAGCGGCAGCTCACTCATCCGCTCCGCGGTATACAGCCAAGAGACCGAACCATCGACCATGGTTGAAGCCAGTACCGTGTTGACCAGCATATTGATTTGAGTGACCGATACCCCAAACAGCGCAGGGAGCATGAGTTTTAAAATCCGTCGCACGCCAGGATGACGAAAGCTAACCTTGGGCATCACCAGCAGCTGATGGCTGTGCAATTGCGGTAATTGAATCAATAGCTGCAGCAAACCTGCCACCGCAACGGCATAACCGACCGCCAAAATTGGCTTGTCAAGCAGCGGCGCTACCCAAATCGCGCCCACAATCATACACACATTTAAAATCACCGGTGCAAAGGCAGGCAAGGCAAACCGCCCTACGCTTTGCAAAATACTACTAGCAAACGCGGTCATCGCGATAAATAACAAATAAGGAAAAGTGATACGAAGTAGCTCAACGGCCGTTACAAATTTGCTAGGCTCATGCAGATAACCGACCGCAAACACAGCAATCACGGCAGGCGCGAAGATGACTATCACGGCGGTTAAGCCTGATAAAATCAACAATAACGTACCTGCCACCCGACTGATAAGAATTTGAATGCCGAGCAAGGCTTTTTTGCTATCGGTCGTATCGTTATTTTGGGCTTGGTGTTGATAATCGGATAGTACAGGGACAAAAGCTTGGGCAAAGGCGCCTTCAGCGAACAGCCGCCGCAAAAAATTGGGCAATTTGAATGCCACCAAAAACGCATCCATCATGCCACCCGTGCCAAACACGCTCATCAATACCATGTCGCGTATCATTCCCAAGATGCGTGACAACATGGTAAAAAAGCTAACAATCGCGGTGGATTTGACAAGTTTGTGAGACATTAAACAATTCTTAAAATTTATTAATCATGCTTCTTAGTCTCACCCAATCAAAATACAGACCAGGGTCGGATTTGCGGCCGCGTGCGATATCACTGTGACCGGCTAGATGATTGACGGTTTTGGGATAAGCTTGATAAATCGCGGCAATCACGCCACTTAACGCTTGGTATTGCCTGTCATCAAACTCGCTATAATCATCGCCTTCCAGCTCAATCCCAATCGAATAGTCATTGCAGTTTGGTACGCCCAAATAACTAGATTTGCCAGCATGCCAAGCACGCTCATCAAAGCTTACAAACTGCGTGATGCTGCCATCGCGCTCAATAAACAAATGCGCGGAGACCTGCTGCTGATAAATGGTTGCAAAATACGGATGGGCTTTGGGGTCTAACTGATTTTGAAAAAATGCACGAACAAAATGCTCGCCTTGGTCATCTTTTATACCAAATTCACTGGGCGGCAAGCTGATGTTATGAATCACAATGAGATGAATATCATTAGGGTCGGGGCGCTCACCAAAATTGGGTGACGCCACAAACTCGCATGGGCTTAACAAACCCTGCTCAATGCTAAATCCCGACATAACTATACCCCGCCCAATCATCAAAATGGTGTTTCAAATAGTTGGTAAAACGCGACTCAATGCTGTGGCTAATTTAGCATAAAATGGGCTTATCATCACCTTAACCGAAAGACACAGTTAAAAAAAAGCAATTTTGCAAAAAAATGGTATGCTATCGCTAAGCTGATAACAAGGGTAGAGCATCTGATGGATACGATTATAGCGGCGTTGATACTGGCAGTGGTGGGGGCGCTTTATAAAATTTTTGCCCAACAAAAAGCAATCACCAGGCTTGAATCCAAGCTCGACAACCTGCAAAAACAACTCGCTGATGTCATGGCAACCGTGTATATCCTAAGCAGCGAGGCAAGGCTATCATCTACCCAACAATCGGCAAGCGATATTCGCCAAAATCAGCCTGTCACTGAACCTATTACTGACCCTATCACGCAGCCCATAGGTCAAAACCCTGTCTCAGCGCCCCTTCCAGTGCCCCTTCCAGCGCCCCTCCCAATAGTTGCCTCTTTGCCAATGGCGAACACGCTTGACGCTTCGGTTGGTTCAACTGCGCCAACGGCAACACAGCCGTCCGTGAATGACGCAGCCCCACCGCATCAACCTAGCGTATCACAGCCATCATCTCCTGCTTTAAAAGAGGATGAAAGTGCTACCAATATTGTGACATCAATTTGGGCAAGTGCCACCCAATGGTTCTTTGGAGAAAACTTGGTGGTGCGTGTCGGTGCACTGGTGTTGCTAGTGGGCGTGGTGCTATTACTCAAACTTGCCAGCCAATATATTGAGGTATCGATGCCCGTGCGCATGGCGCTGGTAGCGTTGGGTGGCTTGGTGATAACGGCAGTCGGCTATCGCACCACTGCCAAAAAACGCAGTTATGGGTTGACTTTGCAAGGTGTCGGCTTTGCGGTGATTTATTTGACGGTGTTTGCGAGTTTTAAATTGTATGGACTATTGCCATCCTCCTTAACCTTCGGCGTGCTTGCGTTACTGGCAGGGTTAACAGTGATGTTTTCGGTGTGGCAAAATGCGCTGCCGCTTGCGGTCTTGGCGTTTGGTGGGGCGTTTTTTGCGCCGATACTGGTCAGCCGACCTGACGGTAGTGTGGTGATGCTATTTAGTTATTATTTATTACTCAACATAGCGGTTGCGGTGATTGCCCATTATCGCACTTGGAAACTGCTCAATGCGCTAAGCCTAGCGGTGACTTTTGGGCTTGCGTATGTGTGGGGATTTCGCGCATTTAGTGGTAATAGTGCAGGTGCAGGCTGGCTGTCATTACGCTGGCAACTGCTCGGGTTATTGGTTGGGCACATGGCGCTGTATCTGTTTATTGCGGTTAGATACTCTCAGCAGGTCGTAAGTTATAATCAAACGCTGCTACAAATGAACACAGGGGTAGCCAAACGCCCGATTATATCGATAGATTCAGGATTGTTGTTTGGCACCGCGTTACTGGGGTTTGGGCTGATAGCAAGCTTGCTCAATGATTTGCCTTATCATCTGGCCTTTGCGAGCAGTGCGTTATCGGCTATTTATTTGAGTCTAGGGCTGTGGCTGCTCAAACATCATCGCCGTAGTATCGCAGGCGACCCACAAGCCAACAACCAATTTGATAACAGCTTTGAGCTGCTCATTGAAGCCAGCCTTGCGCTCGGCTGTGGGTTTTTGGCTTTGGTGATACCACTGGCGCTATCAGCCAAATGGATTAGTATCGGTTGGGCAGTGCAGGGTGCTGCATTGGTGTGGCTCGGTGCGCGTACCCAAAGACGCTGGACGGTATATTTTGGGTTGGCATTGCAAGGCTTTAGTATTGTTTTATTGGCAGGCTTTGATACCCTAATGCGGCATTGGTATGGGCTACTGGATCAATTATCTATTCCGCACCAAACGTCTATAGTGGCGGCTTCATCCACCTTGCCACTGACCGTATTGGCTGCGTGTGTGCTGCTGTCTGCTTTTATTTTGCGCCACGGTAGGGTCAATATCGCGGCAGCCAAACCCCAAACGGCAGCCACACCCCAAGCTAAAGCCCAGCGTCAACCTCAACCTCAACCTCAACCTGCGGCAGTCAAAACGACGCATAAACGGGCTCAACAAATTGCTGATAATGCCAGTCCCAGCTTTGTTGCGACCGCGCTTGTGGTTGTCGGGTTTGTGCTGTATCTGTCGGCGATTTTATCCGCTGACCCCTTTTGGAACAACGGTGGCAAAACCACCACTATCAAACTTGCTGTGGCTATGGCGGTATTTTTAATGGTGGGGCAACTGATACATCAGCGTTTTGTTTGGCGCAGTATGCGTAAGGTGAGTCGCTTGGTTTTACCGTTTGCGATGATGAGCTGGGTGCTAGTCTGTCTCACCCATGTTAAGGTCGAGACGGTTGTAGACTTAAACGATTATCACATCAAAGCATTTAGCGGGTTGGGGCGTTATTTGCTTGCCATGCTCGGCTGTTTTGCCATCGCAAAATTGCTAGGCGCGTGGCTGCTTAGTCGCTGGCACCGCGACCGACTCGATACAAGCGTTGACGCGCTCGTTTGGTTTTTGACACTGATTGCCATGCTAACTTGGATGCTGCAACAAGTGCCATTTAATTATTGGCAGCATGCCCAAGAGCTTCGAGCCATTGTGACTATATTACCGACCGTGCTGGCTGTGCTCGGGCTGATGAGTTTGTTTTTGCTGCCAAAACTTCAGGCGCTGAGGGCTCGTTTACTTGGTTGGTTAGCGGTGGATAGGCTACTTAAACACAGCGCTTATATTTTGGTACCTATAACCTTTATTTGGAGTTTATCTGCCAATTTCTCGTTAGACGGTCAGCTAGTGGGCGTTTATCTGCCGCTGCTCAATCCGCTGGATTTGACCTTAATCAGCATTTTACTGTACCAATCTTATGTGGCACTCAAAGTTGATAGCAACTATCGTACTATCGTTTTGGTGATTTGCGGTCTAGGGGCATTTGTGACGCTCAGTAGTATGTTGGTGCGTGGGTTTGCCAGCGTTTGGGGCACACCGACTTGGGAACATGGTGCTTGGTCAGTCAGTATGGTACAGACGGGGCTGACTATCTTATGGACTGTCATTGCGATGGTATTGATGTTCTTGGCAAACAAAAAAGCCATTCGCTTGGTATGGTTTGCCGGTATCGCATTATTAACCATGGTGGTTGCCAAGTTGCTATTGATTGATATGTCGAATACCAGTGCGGTACTGCGTGTGGTGTCTTTTATTGGGGCAGGCTTGTTGATGCTCGTGATTGGTTATCTTGCACCCTTACCCCCCAAAGTAGGTAAACCCAAAGCAGGTAAACCGAGGTTAGGAAAACTCAATTCAGGCAAACCCAATGCAGCTAAAAAAAGCTAGGTAAACCCCTGCTAAACGTCGTGAATAACGTGGGTTATTTTTCGTATTTACGGCAGGCGGGCTTAGCTAAACACACAAAGACTTGCTGCCTAATTGTCTTTAAATTGTAACATCTGGCTAGAATTTATCCAAAATATCGGCTCTCTTGTTAGTGGTTTGTAGCACGGTATAGAAGTGTTGAGTGGGTATTGTTAATATCTTTATAGGGCAAAGCTTCCTATCAACCAAATTATAAACCTAATTACTATCAATGAGTTAGAATGCTATTTATCATTTTTCTAACATGATAAATTAAGGTTGATACTGTCTACTGATGCTAACCATGCGATGCTAGGGTTTTCAAATTATTTAGATTATCTATAACTGACGGCTTTATGTTGATAACGCAAATACGGGCTACGCGGCTTTTTGGTCTAGTCAGTTTAGATTTTGTCAATGTCCATCACAATCGGTTAGCTTATAAAGTCATATCAATTATATAGGAACTGTTAACTCTATAGTAACCATGAATTAACAATGAAGTAAAAATGAAAAAAAATAAGCACTGTCAGGTTAAATTAGCCAAATACCGCGCCTGTATTTTATCGGTGACTTTAGTTTCGCCACTATTGTTAGTAGCTATCATTTACACGCAAGCAGATGCCCAAAACCCTACGCAAACGGCATCCGTCACTGTTGCCTCGCAAAAAACCACCACCACGGTAGCGCCCGCCATCGTTGACAACTTAGAGCAAGAGCAAAAACATGACACTGACAGTATCAGCTATGGCTTTGAGGCATTGCAAAATAGCTTTGTAATCGACATTGATTTACCGGTCGAAGACCTACAGGATAACCCCAACAGCGCCCAACTGGTAAAATTTTCATCGTTAACGCCCAGTTTGTTGGCTTTAATCATGCAGCAAAATGGGGCAACTATTAGTGATAAACAAAATTACCGCTTGATTGATGCCAAAGGTCATATTATGCCGATGGCGATTCGTCCTGTCAGCAAACAATCATCCGTCAATCAAGTATTGCAAGTAGTGAGCGTGGAGACAGATAACCCCAATGCGGTGGAAAAATTACGCCATGCGTTGACCGTACAGCTTGATAACCCAGACAACCAACAATCGATTAACATTGACCTTAGCAATTTACCTTCAAACCCAGTCGCCGCCGTTACCAATAGTCCAGTCAGAACTTGGTGGTTAACCAATCCCAACTTTGCCAAAACCGAACCTACTTTATCAACCGAGCAAGCGGTCAATCTTTGGCTAAAATTTTTACCTGTAAATGCAGCCCAGCCCAGCAAGCGCCCACTGCAACTGCAAATTTATGGCAGTGATGACTTGCAAAGCTGGCAGATGGTCAGCCAAACCGTGGTCAGCCCCTTTAGCCCTAGCCAGGCTACCCAACCTAGCCAACCTAGCCAAATGGTAGCAGCGCAAGCTGACGGCAGCAATCAGCCGATAGCGACAGGCCATGCGATTGCCATCGAGCCGCAGCAAGCCAATTATCGGTATTGGCAAGTGGTGGCAAATCAGCCTATCAATCTTGAGGCAGCCAGCTTAAATCGCAGGGTGAGTGAGCCAAGTTATTTCCTTACCCGCGCCAGTTTTTCAAAAACCAAAGAGGACGCCAACCAATGGCGGCTTAGCCTTGCTCAGCCCATGTTGACCACAGGGGTGAGTTTTTTTGTCCCCGAAAATCAGCTGTGGCAAGTGCGCATCAGCGTACCCGAACAAGAAGCCAATCAATTGGCTAAAATCAATAAAACCGCCAATGTAAGTAATGATAAAATCTTAGCCACTACCCAAATTGATAAAAACCACACAGTGGTCAGTTGGCAACCGACATTGACCAAGTCGCTGCATTTGGACGGTCAAATGCAGCAAGATGATTTGCCGGTCAATCTGTTAACGCCCATGTATGAGATGTATTTTTTGGCGCAAGGCACAGCGCCTTATCGACTGGTAATCAACGAGCCGCGCGTATTACAACAACCCAATATCACGCTATCTAACCAACAACTTACCCGCCTTGGCAATACCGTTGAAGGACAAATGCAAAATATCGAGGCATTGAACAATCCCAATGCATCGTTTGAGCGCTACAAAACATGGGCACTATGGGGCGTACTCGCCGCGATTGTAGCCGCTTTGGCGTTGATTGCTCTGCGTTTATATCAACAAACTACTACCCAAGCCCCCAAAGAATAAGCGATAATACAATCAAACATACCTCATCGAAAATGCCCCATCGACAATAAGGGATTATTTGCATGTCTGCTGCTAGCCAAACCATTAGTGACACCTCGGCCACCACGCCCCAAATCAGCTCACTACTACGTATTGAAATCGCCAAACAAGTCGCACTTGCGCTGCAAGAAGACATCGCCACTGGGGATATTAACGCGCAGTTAATACCCGAAACACAGTGCGATACGGCAACCATTATTTGTCGTGAACCGATGGTAGTTGCGGGTAAGGCATGGGTGGATGAAGTATTTCGCCAGCTTGACCCTAACATGCAGCTTGATTGGGC
This sequence comes from Faucicola osloensis, assembly GCA_019353055.1. Taxonomy (GTDB): domain Bacteria; phylum Pseudomonadota; class Gammaproteobacteria; order Pseudomonadales; family Moraxellaceae; genus Faucicola; species Faucicola osloensis_C. The sequence continues at coordinate 6,470 of JABAHL010000008.1, read as the reverse complement.
AGTCAAAGACGGTGACGCTGTGGCAGCCAATCAAGTTTTGGTGACGCTCATCGGTAACACCCGGGCGCTACTGACGGGTGAACGTACCGCGCTCAATTTTTTACAGACTTTATCATCCACTGCCACTGTGGTTGCCAACCATGTGGCGGTCATCGCAGAACTACCGACCAAATTGTTAGATACGCGTAAAACCCTCCCAATGCTGCGCCATGCGCAAAAATACGCCATGCTGTGCGGCGGCGGCAATAATCATCGTATCGGGCTATACGATGCCTTTTTGATAAAAGAAAACCACATCATGGCGTGTGGCGGTATCGCCCAAGCAGTCAGTCAGGCGCGTCAGATTGCCAATAAGCCAGTGGAAGTTGAAGTAGAAAATTTTGATGAGTTGCATCAAGCCATCGCTGCCAATGCTGATATCGTGATGCTCGATAATTTTACCATTGAAGATACCCAAAAAGCGGTCGAGCTGGTTGCTAGTCTTGGTAAGCCTTGCCAGCTTGAAGCTTCAGGTGATATTAGCCTTACCCATCTACGCCAAGTGGCAGAAACAGGGGTGGATTTTATCTCGATGGGTGCATTGACGAAGCATATCAAAGCCATTGATTTGTCGATGCGTTTTCAACAATAACTCGGTTAAAAATACATCCATTAAACATATAGCGATTAAAAATAGTCAGTTTTTTTAATGCCATTCGCGATAGGTCATAGCATGATGCAAACCATTTTAATGATTGGACTTGGCAAAATTGGTTTACCAGTTGCTAAGCAATTAGCGATGCAGGGGCACTGCGTGATTGGTGTCAGCCGCTCTATGCCGACAGATTTGGCTTTCTGTAACCCCATGACAGCCAAGTTGCCGCCCGATAATGACCATCTATATCAGGAAAATCTACATTTTGTTACCAGTGATGCGCGCGCGTTAATCATTGCGCAGCTAAGTCAATGGACAAGCCAAATTAGCCAAATCTGCATTATTGTCAGTCCAGATACCTTGTCACTACAAGGCTACCGTGACAGTTATTATGCGATTGCCGAGCATGTGGTGCGATTGGGTGACCATCTGCCAAACCTCAAGCGTGTGGTATTTATTTCTTCGACAGGCGTTTACGGACAAAACGCGGGCGAAGTCATTGATATCAATACCCCTGTGTCAGCGCCAGCGAGCGCCACCTCTCAAGTGATTTTACAAACTGAGCAGTTGTTGCAGCAGCACTTTGAGGATAAACGCGTTATCATTCGTCCAAGTGGGATTTATGGGCAGTCACGGCTGCGTCTACTGACCATGGCAAAACAGTTAGCAGCGCAGTCAGCAAATACGGCGAGCGATTATCCGAGTAACACATGGACTAATCGTATTATGGACACAGACTTAGTGAGTATCATTGTCAAGGTTATCAATGCAGGTCAAACCGTGCCAGTTTACTTGGCGACAGATAACGCGCCAGTCCCGCTCTATACTGTGCTAAACTATTTGGCGACTGCACAGGGCTTGAACTTATCGCTGCCCTGTATGGAGCCAACAACGGGCAAACGTATTATCACTAACTTGCCAGCTAGTTGGCTCAACTACCCAGATTGGCAGTCAGGCTATCAGCATATTTTGTCGAGTTTAGGCGATGAGTGATGGGTGGTGGGTTTCAACAAAAATTTTTCATCATTTATTTATCAGTGATTTTATAGCCGTGTATGCCATGACTTATTCCAACACCGAGCGCCAAGCCGCAACAAGCCAAATTATTAAAGACCAAGACCAGCTACGCCATCCCAATGTGATGACTGAGGCAGAAAGATTGGCTTTGCCCGATCCTTGTCGCCCGATTGATAAGCGCGTCATACCCGCGCGTCATACCATTGACGTCTATATGCAAAAACCGCTGTCATTGCCAGTGGCGGATAGCAACAACAAGCTCGCCGCTAGTGTAAAAGACGTTGCCAAGCCCTACCCAATGAGGGATAACACAACAAAAATCCTTAAAAAAAATCTGCAAAGTCATCAATCTGAGGTGCTAGAGCAGTTACTATCTGAGCAAAGCATTGAGATGCGGCACTTTATCCAGCAGCAGCAACAGCAGGCCAATAGCAGCCAAAGCAAACACCCATCATTGCATTTACCGCTATCTTTGTTGCCAAGGCTCGTCAATGATAGCAGTATTTCACTGATGAAAGCGGTGATGGGTCAATACCCACATTTAGCGCGTATGAATACGCTTACAACATCTTTGTCACAGCAGACATTGCAAAATTCCTATGAACATCAAGCCAACGATGCCGCCAGCACACAGTCTGACGCCACCTATAACCAAGCGCTACTCAATATCGAAACCAAACTGTATCTGATGGGACAAATGTACCATATTATGCTTTGTGTATTTTTGCTATGCCAATGCAAATCACGCAAATCACTCAACCCCCAAATCACCTTGCAAGACTTGGCTGACGCTATCAATCAATACATCGAGGCGCATCGCACGCAATTGCAGTTTTTGACCCGGCATAACGATTTATATATCGAGCCGACGCATGTTGCACTTGCTGCCCTTGCCATGGATTGGCAAGTGGGTAAGCAAACAGCCATCAGCAAACGTACTGTCACCATGAGCTCGCAAAACCCCATCACAGGCGGCTAATGGTATTTTTTAACTTGTTCTTTTTTGGAGTCGCGTATGTCGCAATTATCTCAAGCCCAATCCTCTCAAACCCAAGCATCTCAAGCCCAATCCTCTCAAGCCCAATCCTTTCAAACCCAAGCCGTTCACGCAACGCAGTTTATTCCTCAGTATTTTATTGAGGTGGCACTCAAAAACAATGTATTAAAATTTGGCGAATTTACCCTAAAATCAGGTCGTATAAGCCCGTATTTTTTTAATGCAGGTTTGTTATCAACCGGTGAGCTATTGTCGGTGTTGGCAAATGGTTATGCCGATGCCCTTGCCAAGCAGCTACAATCTACCGACAGTAGCGAGTTGGTGATTTTTGGGGCAGCCTATAAAGGTATTCCGTTTGTGGCGGCGACTGCGCAAGCACTGTGGAACAATTACCAAATCAATGCCGATTGGGGCTATAATCGCAAAGAAGCCAAAGACCACGGGGAAGGCGGTATGCTGGTTGGCGCCGATCTCAAAGGCAAATCGGTTTGGGTAATTGATGATGTGATGACCGCGGGTACGGCGATGCGTGAAGTCGTTGTGCTACTAGAAAAATCAGACGCCAAAGTCGCGGGAATCATCGTTGCGCTAGATCGTAAAGAAAAAGGTCAAGGCGAACAATCTGCCATTCAAGAATTGGCGCAAAGCCTCAATGTACCGGTACTTGCCTTGGTCACGATGGATGACATTACTGAGTATGTCGCCAAAAATGGCACGCAGGAGGAACTTGCCAAAATGCAAGCCTACCGCGAGCAATATGGCGTTTAATCAGCGGTTGCTATCACCCAACCCCGTTAACCCTAGATTGTTTTTAAATTAACCATTAAAGAGGACGGCTATGTTGACAAAAGCCTTGCCCACCACACTAACTATGGCGCATCTTTTGCGTATTGGCACTGCACTCACCTTATTGGCAATATTATTTGCGCTTGCAGGTTGTAGTAGTATCAATGAACTGATGGCGGAGGGTAGCAAACCGCCTGCGATTGTCAATGTAGCAACTGACCAACAGCCGTTTTATGATGCGTTAAATAGCCTTATCTTGCCGCCAAAATCACCGCAAGCTGCGCCACAAGGCATTGCTGATGGTCCTTATAATGGCGTGATGCCAGAAGGCGAGCAATTTACCACCTTTGTCAAAAACGGTTACTTTGATGAATTTTTGGTGGTGTACTACCCAAACTTTGTGACCCAGCTTCGCACCGATTTGGTTAACGGTTTATATGATGGTTGGGTGACGTATCGATTGTCCGATAGCCGTATCAAACAAAAAGTGTTGTTCCGTCAGGGTGGGGTACAAGAAGCGATTGTTTACAACCAAGCGGGAAATCCTGAATACCATTTTTGGTTTACCAATGAACAACCGACCAGCGGTATGCGCTACGATAACAATGGCAATGCGGTCGAATCGATGTTTTAATAGCAAAATGAACAATTGATAAAAATTGAACAAGCATACTAACAAGGATCATAATGAAACCACTGAATTTTCTGATCGTCATGGACGATATCCACACCATCAACTACAAAAAAGATACCACGCTTGCGATGCTGTGGGCGATTGCAGATCGTGGTCACACGGCGTATTATTGCCAAATTCACGATTTGTGGCTGAATAATGGCGCACTGCAAATTGATAGCCAATCGCTCAAAACGTTTAAAGACCCTGCACATTTTTATGAGCTGGGTGAAAAAACCACGCAGCCTGCTACGGCGTTTGACGTCATCTTGATGCGTAAAGACCCGCCGTTTGACATGCAGTTTTTGTATAGCCTGTACTTGCTAGAATACGCTCAGCGAGCAGGTGTATTGGTGGTCAACAACCCAGCAAGCGTACGTGACTGTAACGAAAAACTGTTTGCGACGCAATTTCCTGAGCTTATGACACCGACGATTGTCACCAACAAACAAACCCATATCCGTGATTTTATCAAAACCCACCAAGATGTCATCGTCAAACCGCTTGATGGCATGGGGGGAATGGGCATTTTTCGTCTGACCGCCGATAGCCCTAATATCGGCTCAACCCTTGAGATGCTAACCCAGCTTGAAAGCTTGCCTGTGATGGCGCAAAAATACTTGCCCGAAATCAAGGACGGCGATAAACGCATTTTAATTGTCGGTGGTAAGCCCGTGGATTATTGCTTGGCGCGTATCCCAAGCCAAGGTGAAACGCGCGGTAATCTAGCCGCAGGTGGTCGTGGGGTCGCCATGCCACTGTCAGCGCAAGAGCGCCAAGTTGCTGAGCAAGTGGCGCCTGTGCTACTGCAAAAAGGCTTGTACTTTGTCGGACTTGATGTGATTGGTGGCAAAGTGACAGAGATTAACGTGACTAGCCCCACCTGTGTGCGTGAGATTGACGACCAATGCGGCACGCATATCGCAGAGGATTTTATTGCGTTTATTGAAACTCAAATTAATTAAACTAATTTACGTTAAAAAGAGGATAACTTTATGAATATTGTTATCCTCTTTTTAGTTTGATTATTTAACAAATGATGCAAAAACAACGCATTTTTTATCCCTGCGATACCAAAGGTATTGTTAAAAAAATACATATTTTTGACCGTTACAGCCTTTGATTTTCTCCGCTAAAGCGGTCAAATCTGCTTCGCTATACTCCAATTTAAACATTTCTGGCATGCCACGTATCCCATAATATAATGTGTTGTCCTTGTTGATAAGGACATCATCAGGGATTTGATTATCCACGCTTTTAAGCAGAGTCGTCACCCCAGCTATCACAATATTGGCTTCTTTAAGTGCGATTTTAACCTCATCACATCATCAGCGCACAAGACGAGATTCCACCTCATTCACAAATCGACGGTCTATTGTTCATAACACTTTTTGCAGATTTTCATCACTGTATTTGAAGGACGACGGTAACTGAAATAACAAACCGGTTCATTTATCTTGCAAACCTGCATGGGTATGCTCGTAAAACCCTGAGCAGCCGATATAGTTCATGATGTGTTCTCTATTATTTCTATCAGATAGCTAAGTCGCTAAAACCCTGTAATTGGTATGGCCAAATGTGTTAATTCTGAATGATTTAATCAGACTGTCATTTAACGTTCAATAATTTGTCACATAATCTTGCTACGCTATTTCCATAATTTTATCCTCTGTTGCCGTAAAACCACCGACTTTAGGCGGTGGATATAAGGCAACTCCGTAACTATGCTTACACACAGATGGTATTTAGTGCGGTGTATTCTGTTGTTCGATATACTGGCGGATAATCTCAATTGGAGCACCGCCACAACTACCTGCAAAATAGCTAGGCGACCATAACGCATCCCCCCATAACTGCTCTTTAAGAGACGGATATTCTTTCTTACGCAATAACCGACTAGACACACCTTTCAAGCTATTCACCAAACTAGAAATAGCTACTTTAGGCGGATAAACCACCAATAAATGCACATGGTCGTTTTCACCGTCAAACTCAACCAATTGTGCCTCAAACTTTGAACAAACTTCCTCAAAGATGACTTGCATATCGTCTAAAATCTGTTTGGTAAATACTTTTCTGCGGTATTTCGCCACAAAGACCAAATGCACATGAAGATTGTAAACAACGTGCCTACCACGTCTTAAATCGTTTGACATATAATTAGACCAACTGTAAAATAAAAAAATCCAATTATACTTAAACCCATGAAAACACTCAAGTTGCGCATACGAGACAAACACATAGCGAAGCTTAACCGCCTAAGCGGTTCGGTCAATTTCGTGTGGAATTATGTCAATGATTTGAGTTACAGACACCTACAAAAAACTGGCAAATTCTTTAGTGCTTACGACCTAAACGAATAT